>NZ_JBIRHU010000009.1:0-282152 GCF_044328675.1 Streptomyces sp. NPDC017890 | reverse complement strand
GGGCCGGGGGGGGGGGGGGGGGGCGGGGGGGGGGGGGGGGGGGGGGGGGGGGGGGGGGGGCCGGGGGGGCCCCCCCCCCCCCACGACTGCTCAGGAGGTGTGCCGGACGGCGTTCGCGAGGATCGCGTCGCGCATGTAGGCGGCGAGGCCCGGCCTCGCGGTGTCGATGTTCCGCGTGAAACGTTCGTCCGATACGTACATCTCGCCCAGGCAGGTGTGCATCTCGTACCCGCAGTCGTAGTGGTTGCGGGCGATCCCCTGCCGGTGGTCCTCGGCGGTGTCCATGGCCGCCTCGGAGTCGGCGGGCTCACCGGCGTCCATCAGGGCGACGAAGCGCCGGGTGAGCTCGTCGGCCTCGTTCTGGATGCGCTGCCAGTCCTCCTTGGTGTACGAGGCGGTCTTCTCCTGCGACTGGCGGTAGGCGTCGGTGTCGCCCCAGCGCTCCCGGACCTCCTCCTGGTGCTCGTCGGGGTCGAAGTCGCCGAAGACCTCGAACTTCTCCTCGGGCGTGAGGTTGATCCCCATGTTGCGTGCCTCCATGGCGTGCTCCACGGCCGCCGCCATCTTCTGCAGCCTCTCGATCCGGGCGGACAGCAGCTCGTGCTGGCGGCGCAGGTGCGCGCGCGGGTCCGCGGCCGGGTCGTCGAGCAGGACGGCGACCTCGTCGAGCGGGAAGCCGAGCTCCCGGTAGAACAGGATCTGCTGCAGCCGGTCGAGGTCGGCGTCGCCGTAGCGCCGGTGACCCGCGTGGCTGCGCTCACTGGGTACGAGCAGGCCGATGTCGTCGTAGTGGTGCAGGGTGCGCACCGTCACTCCGGCGAAGCCGGCGACCTGTCCCACGGAGTAGCTCACTTCCGCTCCCTTCTCTGACGCCCTTCACGGTGCCTCCTCACGTGACGTGAGGTGCAAGCCCGGTGCGGTCCCGGGTGTCACACCCTTGAGCGCCCCGCCTTCCACGGCATCCGGCGCCCCGTGTCCCCCGTGGGAGCTACCCGGAGCAGTCCACTCGGGGGTGATTCGCCGGAGTCGGCATTCTCATAGCGTTCTCGGCAGGCCGCGGAAGGAACGCTGCCGATGCCGTACGGAGGTCACCATGAGCACGACGCACACCACGTCCCCGCAGCCCACACGTCAAAAAGGTGGCCGCTTCCTCCAGTCTCCCTTCGGCTGGATGCTGACCGGGACAGTGGGTGTGGGCCTGGCGTCCAGCCTGGCCGCGGTGGGCGGGGTGGTCGCCGTCGTGGCTGCGGCCGTGGCGGTTGTCATCTACTGGGCGGTCATGCGCCACCTCGCCCGGCGGGACGTACCGGAGATCGCGAAGTCGGGGTCCGTGATCCAGACGTTGTCCGGCGTCGCGATCGGCCTCGTTCTCATCACCGTGTCGATGCTCACGCTCCTCACCGAGTTCTCGTTCGACGAGCGGCCCGGTAACGGCCTGTCGATCGTGGCGAGCATGGCCGCGATGCAGGTCGGCGCCGCCGTGACCGAGGAACTGCTCTTCCGCGGCCTCGCCCTCCAGGCACTGGAGAAGATGTGCGGCAGCTGGGCGGCTCTGGCGATCACCGCGGCACTGTTCGGCGGACTGCACGCGGCCAACCCGGGCGCCACACTGTGGAGCTCGACCGCGATCGCCGTCGAGGCCGGCGTCCTCCTCGGCGCCGCGTTCCTGTGGAAGCGCAACATCTGGTTCGTCGTGGGCCTGCACTTCGCCTGGAACACCGCCCTGGGCCTGATCGGCATCCCCGTCTCCGGCCACGCCTCGGAAGGCCTCATGACCACCACTCCGACCGGCCCCGACCTGGTGACCGGCGGAGACTTCGGCCTGGAGGCGTCGATCGTGCCCGTCATCATCAGCCTGCTGATCGCGATCCCCATGCTCATCGCCGCCCACCGCCGCGGCAACCTCGTACCCATGCGCCGCGGACACCGCTGACACCCGGTGTCCGCCGACCACGAGATCTCGCCCCCGCTCACCCTACGAGCGGGGGCGGACGCGTGGCCGTGAGTCAGGGGTGACATCCCCGCACTCACCGGCTGAGCCGCGCGAACCTCCCCACCGCCAGCGGGAAGAACACCGCGAGCAGGGCCAGCGGCCAGACGACCGCCGCCCACACGTGGCCGGACTCGCCGCCGGGGCCGCCGAAGAGGTCGCGGACGGCCGTGGCGGTCTGGGACATCGGGTTCCACCGGACGACCGTGCCCAGCCAGCCGGGCATGGAGTCCGGCGCGGCGAAGGCGTTGGAGAGGAATCCGACCGGCCAGACCAGGATCTGCACCGCCTGCACCATCTCGGGCCTGCCCGCCACCAGGGCCAGGAAGATGCCGATCCAGAGCATGGCGAACCGGAAGAGCAGCAGCAGGCCCACCGCGCCCAGGAAGGCACCCGGACCGCCGTGGGCCCGCCAGCCGAGCGCGTACCCGACCGCGATCAGCACGGAGAGACCGAGCGCCGACTGGAGCATGTCGGCGGCGGAACGGCCCACCAGGACCGCGCCGTTGGTCATCGGCAGGGAGCGGAAGCGGTCGACGACGCCCTTGTTGAGGTCCTGGGTGACGGCGATCATGGTGCCTTCCAGGCCGAAGGCCATGGTGAGGGCCAGCATGCCGGGGACCAGGTAGTCGACGTAGTCGCCGCTCACACCCCGGCCGCCGCCGACCAGGTAGCCGAACATCAGCAGCAGCATGACCGGGAAGACCAGGTTGACGACGACCGTGACCGGCTGCCTCCCCCAGCGGGACAGTTCCCGGCGGGTCATGGTCCACGAGTCGGTCAGGGCGTACGTCATGGGCTTCGTGACGGTGCTCGTGCTCACGCCGGTACTCACACGGCCTCCTCGGTGCGGTCGGTGAGGTGCAGGAACACCTCGTCCAGGGTCGGGCGGCGCAGGGCCACGTCCTCCGCCTCCAGGCCCGCCTCCTCCAGCGCCCGTACGACACCGGAGAGCGCCGCCATGCGGTCGGTGACCGGCGCGCTGAGCAGCCGGCGGTCGGCGTCGACGCGGACGCCGGTGAGCGGCAGCAGGGCGGCCGCGGCGCCGAGTCGGCCGGGGTCGCGCAGGACGACGTCGACGCGGTCGCCGCCGGTGGCGGCCTTCAGTTCGTCCGGGGTGCCGTCGGCGACGACCCGGCCGGCGTCGACGACCGAGATGCGGTCGGCGAGCTGGTCGGCCTCCTCCAGGTACTGGGTGGTGAGCAGGACCGTCGTGCCGCCGCCCACCAGGGAACGGACCGAGTCCCACACCTCGGCGCGGCCTCGTGGGTCGAGGCCGGTGGTCGGTTCGTCCAGGAAGAGCACCTCCGGTTCGGTGATCAGGGACGCGGCGAGGTCCAGGCGGCGGCGCATGCCGCCGCTGTACGCGCTGACCGGCTTGCGTCCGGTGTCGGTGAGGTCGAAGCGCGCCAGGAGTTCGTCGGCACGCGCGCGTGCCCGCCGGGCGCCCAGGTGGTGGAGGCGGCCGAACATCTCCAGGTTCTGCCGGCCGCCGAGTTCCTCGTCGAGCGCCGCGTGCTGGCCGAGCAGGCCGATGCGCAGCCGTACGGCGTACGCGTCGGTCACGACGTCGTGCCCTGCCACCTCGACCCGGCCCTCGTCGGGCCGCAACAGGGTCGACAGGACCCGCACCAGCGTGGTCTTGCCCGCGCCGTTGGGACCCAGCACGCCGTGCACCGTGCCGCGCGTGACCGTGAGGTCGAGTCCGTCCAACGCGTTCTTGCTGCCGTACCTCTTGCGTGCCCGTTCGACGGTGATCGCTGTGTCGGCCACTGCCCCCCCCATTAGTCAAACTTGATTACTCGCCTGGGACCGTATCCCCGCCGAGGCACTTAGTCAAACTTGATTAGCTGAACTTCTCCGAACGGCCGCCGGTTGCCGATCAGCCGTGGTCTCCCGCAGGCCGCTCCTCCGCCGCGTACGGGTCCTGCCCGGCGTACGGGTTCTGCTCGCCCTCGCCCAGGACGCCGACGAACGGCTCGCCCTCCCCGGCGAACGTGTACGCACCGCCGCGGATGCGCTCGATGAGCGCGCGGGTCCACTCGGCGCCGCTGTCCGCGGAGTGCACCCACAGGTTCATGATCTCGCCGATGTGGCCGAGCTGCCCGGGGCCGTCCTCGGGCGTGTAGTACTCGGTGACGGACTTGCGCCACTGCCGGATGGCCCGGACCCGCTCCTCCAGGAGGGCGAGCACCTCCTCGCGTTCCAGGTCGACCATCAGACCGAGCCCCGCCGAGAGCACGTCCGGCTTCTGGTCGTAGGCGGTGAGGGACGCGCGAAGGAGGCCGAAGAACTCCTCGGTGCCCCGCTCCGTGATCTCGTACTCCGTGCGCGGCGGGCCGCCGACGGTCGACGGGGCGATCTCGTGGGCGAGCAGCAGGCCCTGCTTGGCCATCTGCTTCAGCGCGTGGTAGATCGAACCGGGCTTGGCGTTGGACCACTCGTGCGCGCCCCAGTACTCCAGGTCGTTGCGCACCTGGTAGCCATGGGCCCGCCCGTGCTGGCGGACCGCGCCGAGCACGAGGAGACGGATCACTGACATGCGCCCAGGTTAGGCCGCGTCCGGTCACCCGAAGGCGCTGCCCCGCTCCTTCGCCACCAGGTCCCAGGCCGAGGCGCCGTCCAGCGACTCGCGGATGATGTCGGCGTGGCCGGCGTGCCGGGCCGTCTCGCGGATCAGGGTCAGGCACAGCCAGCGCATCGAGACGCGCTCGTCCGGCGGGAACCAGGGATCGTTCGGCAGCGGGAAGGTGTCGTCGAGGCTGGGCACCGAGCGGACGAACGCCTCCGTCCCGGCGGCTACCTCCTCCCAGTACGCCAGCTGGGAGGCGACCGTCTCGTCGCCGACCAGGGTGAAGCACTCGTGCCAGTTCGACTCGTCCCGCGCTACGGCCGGCGCTTCCTGCTTCGCGCGGGCGATCCAGCCCTGCTCGACCTCGGCGACGTGCTTGACCAGTCCGGCCAGGGACAGTTCGCCGGCGCTGGGCCGGGACGACGCCTGCTCGTCCGTCAGGCCCAGCACCGAGCGCCTGATGCCACCGCGCTGCTCCGCCAGGAAGGACAGCAGCGCTCCGCGCTCGTCGCCCTGCGCTTCGGGTCGCACGTGAGTGACCATGACGGGCCGCCTTTCGTCGGGGCCGGGGGCCTTCCTCCCGACACCGACGAAACTACGGGCCCTTGCGGTCAGCTTCTGTCCGCAAGGACCCGACGGGGAAAAGCGTCCGGGGAAACGTCCCGGGAAGGGAGGCTCAGAACGGGAACCCGCTCCGGCCGTGCTGCACGGAGATCCACTTCTGTGTGGTGAAGGCGTCCAGCATGGTGTCACCGTTGAGGCGGCCCACGCCGGAGTGCTTCTCACCGCCGAAGGGCACGATCGGCTCGTCGTGCACGGTCCCGTCGTTCACGTGGAACATGCCGGTGTCGATCCGCTTGGCGAAGTTGACGCCGCGCTCGATGTTCCCGGTGTGCACGGCGCCGCTCAGGCCGTACGGGGTGTCGTTGACCAGGCGTACGGCCTCCTCCTCGCCGTCGAACGGGACGAGGAAGGCGACCGGGCCGAAGACCTCCTGCCGCAGCAGGGCGGAGTCGGCGGGCAGGCCGGTCAGGACCGACGGCTCGACGAGGTTGTCCGTGGTCGCGCCGCGCACCAGGGCGGTCGCGCCCTCGGCGAGCGCCTGCTCCACGACACCGGACAGGGCGTCCGCCTGCGAGGAGTTGATCACCGGGCCGATGACGGTCTCCGGGTCACGGGGATCGCCGGCCTTGAGGGTCCGCACCTTGGCGACGAACTTGTCGGTGAACTCGTCGGCGACCGAGCGGTCGACCAGGACACGGTTGGCGGCCATGCAGACCTGGCCCTGGTGGACGTACCGGCTGAAGACCGCGGCGTCGACCGCGTAGTCGACGTCGGCGTCGTCGAGGACCACCAGGGCGCTGTTGCCGCCGAGTTCGAGGACGGAACGCTTGAAGTTCGCGGCGCAGACGGTGGCCACGTGGCGGCCGACCTTGTCGGAGCCGGTGAAGGAGATCACCTTCGGGACCGGGTGCTCCAGGAAGGCGTCGCCTATCTCCGCGATGTCGGTGACCACGACGTTGAGCAGGCCGCCCGGCAGGCCGGCGTCCTCGAAGAGCTTCGCGATCAGGGTGCCGCCGACGACCGGCGTGTTCTGGTGCGGCTTGAGGACGACGCCGTTGCCGAGGGCGAGGGCCGGGGCGACCGACTTCAGGGAGAGCAGGAAGGGGAAGTTGAAGGGGCTGATGACGCCCACGACACCGACCGGCACCCGGTAGACGCGGTTCTCCTTGCCGTCGACCGGCGAGGGGACGATCCGGCCCTCGGGGCGCAGCGACAGGTGGACCGCCTCGCGCAGGAACTCCTTGGCGAGGTGCAGCTCGAAGGCGGCCTTCAGACGGGTCCCGCCCAGCTCCGCGGTGATCGCCTCGCTGATCTCCGCCTCGCGGTCCTCCACGAGCCGCAGCACCTTCTCGAACACCGTGCGGCGCGCGTACGGGTTCGTCGCCGCCCACTGCTTCTGCGCGCGCTCGGCCGCCCGGTAGGCGGCGTCGACCTCGTCGACGGTGGCTATGGTGATCGAGGCCAGCTTCTCGTCGTCGTACGGGTTGAAGTCGATGATGTCCCAGGAGCCGGTGCCCGCGCGCCACTCGCCGTCGATGTACTGCTGGGCAAGGTCGGTGAAGTACGACGACATGTGTTCCCTCAATCCCCTAGCTGCCGCAGCCGCCGCGAGCGAGCCGCCTGATAGGGCGTCATCGTACTTACGTTTCAGGAGAGTTGGAGAAGTCCCCGGAGAAGGTCCCGGCTCTCGTCCGGCCCCGGGCTGTCCTGCTGGAGTTCCTTCAGCGCCGTCTCGTACTGGGAGACGTCCTCGTGCTTGTCCAGGTACAGCGCGCTGGTGAGCTGCTCCAGGTACACGACGTCCGACAGGTCGGACTCGGGGAAGCTGAGGATCGTGAACGCGCCACTCTCGCCCGAGTGTCCGCCGAAGCCGAACGGCATGATCTGCAGCCGCACGTTGGGGCGTTCGGACATGTCGATCAGGTGCTGGAGCTGGCCGCGCATCACCGCGCGGTCACCGTACGGACGGCGCAGCGCGGCCTCGTCCAGGACGATGTGGAACTCGGGGGCGTTCTCGGCGACGAGGTGCTTCTGCCGCTCCAGGCGCAGCGCCACGCGCCGTTCGACGTCCGCCTCGCCGGCGCCCTTCATGCCGCGCCGGACGACCGCGCGGGCGTACTCCTCGGTCTGGAGCAGGCCGTGCACGAACTGCACCTCGTACACGCGGATGAGTGCGGCCGCGCCCTCCAGGCCCACGTAGGTGGGGAACCAGCTGGGCAGTACGTCGGAGTAACTGTGCCACCACCCGGCGACGTTGGCCTCCTTGGCCAGGGACAGCAGCGAGGCGCGCTCCTGCTCGTCCGTGATGCCGTACAGCGTCAGCAGGTCCTCGACGTCCCTCGTCTTGAAGCTCACCCGGCCCAACTCCATCCGGCTGATCTTCGATTCCGAGGCGCGGATCGAGTAGCCCGCCGCCTCCCGCGTGATCCCCCGCGTCTCACGCAGCCGCCTGAGCTGTGATCCGAGCAGCATGCGCCGCACCACCGATCCGGGCTCTCCCGCGCTCACGTTCGCCAGCCTCCCCAGCCGTCTTCAGGGGCCGAAGTCTGCCACTAAAACACTTCGAGCAGTACTCGTCCGGTTACGGAAACGGAATCGAGCCAAAGGGATCGTGCAGGACCCTGCACGAAGGGGGCGGAAAGCGGCCGCCGAGTGAGGTGAAGGCGGGGCGAAGATGACGGAAAAATTGACCAACAAGCGGTACGGGCAGGTCCATTTCGGTCACGTGCACGTGCATCTGCCCTTGCATCTGCGGTACGCATCGGAAACCATGGTCCCGCACCACCGCGCCGCATCGCTATGACCGCGAATTCCCGGGAGTGCCTCGCATGGGGACGAATGGATCGACCATGCTCGAGCCGTTACGGCAGGGCCTTCCACCACTCGACCCCGCGGCCGTGTCCAACGCCGCCTCCTGCGCCCTGCCGCCGCGCTACGAAGCGGTGCGCGAGGCCCGGGGGTTCACCCGCAGAACGCTCGACGGCTGGGACACGGGCGACCGTTTCGACGACGTCTGCCTGGTGGTCTCGGAGCTCGTCACCAACGCCCTGCGGCACGCGCTGCCCGCCGACACCCCGCGGCACGGCGAGCAGAACGGCCCCGTCCGGCTGCACCTGATGCGCTGGACCGAGCGCCTGGTCTGCGCGGTGCGCGATCCCAGTCACGACAGTCCGGTGACCCGTGACGCGGACGACTTCTCGGCGGAGTCCGGCCGGGGCCTGTTCCTCGTCGACTCCTTCAGCGACAGCTGGGGCTGGCACCCTCTCGCCGGAACGCTCAACGGCAAGGTGGTCTGGGCGCTGTTCCGGCTCCACAAGCCCGACGAGACGGTGGACCGGACCTTCGAGTGACGACGGACCGCGACGCCTGCGCGCGTCGCGGTTCTACGCGTGTCAGCTCGCGATCAGCGCGTGTCAGCTCGCGATCAGGTGGTCGAACTCGCCGTCCTTGACGCCCAGCAGCATGGCCTCGATCTCGGCGCGCGTGTAGACGAGCGCGGGACCGTCGGGGAAGCGGGAGTTGCGCACCGCCACCGCACCGTCGGGCAGCCGCGCGAACTCCACGCAGGAGCCCTGCGAGTTGCTGTGCCGGCTCTTCTGCCAGGCCGCGTCGTGCAGCTGCGTGGCGGCCATGCCGTTGTACACGTCGTGGTCCACAGGTCGCTCCCCGGTGGTGCACTGGCTGATGTGGCCATTGATGCAGTGGTCAACTGGTCCGGATCATAACCCTGTTCCTCGTGCAGATGCATGAGCAAATGCACGTGCACGCGCGGTGTTCCCGCGGTTACAGCCTCATCGGCCGCCGCACTCAGAAGTCCTTGCTCTCTCTGACGCCCGCTCCCGGCAAGTCGTTCCCCGTATGCCCCCCGGAATCCAAGAACATGCATCAACATGCAACAACACCGGGGCCCGCTCGTCGGGAGCGGGCCCCGGTGGCGTGGATCAGCGCGCGGTGTACGGCAGCAGCGCCATCTCGCGCGCGTTCTTGACCGCCCTGGCCAGCTGCCGCTGCTGCTGGGACGTCACGCGGGTGACGCGGCGGCTGCGGATCTTGCCGCGGTCGGAGATGAACTTTCGCAGCAGGTCGGTGTCCTTGTAGTCGATGTACGTCACTTCGGCCCGGTCCAGGGGGTTGGGCCGCGGCCTGGCGGACCTGCTGTCGCTCTTGCGGTCGCTGCGGTCGCTCTTGCGGGGCACGGGGTCAGACCTCCAGGAGGGTGTCGAAGGCGGGCGGCAGCCGCTCCCAGGCGGCCTGCCCGGCGGCGTACTCGGCGTCGGTCAGCAGGCAGGACTCCAGAAGCCGTTCCAGGCCCTCGCAATCGAGACCGGGGGACGTGAAGACCAGGTGCTGGCAGCGGTCGCCGTGCTCGGGGTGCCAGTCCAGCGCGGCGGCGGCGCGGCGCACCGGCGGGACCAGCTCCCAGGCGGCGTCGGGCAGTGACGCGAGCCACGGCCCCGCGCTCTCCACGCACAGGGCCCCGCCCGCGGCGTCCCAGTGCAGCAGCGTGTCCCCCTTGCCGGCGAGCCAGAACCTGCCCCGGCTGCGGGCGGCGGCACAGGTCAGGTCCTCCAGCGCCGCGTACAGGCGCTCGGGGTGGAAGGGGCGGCGCCGGTGCCAGACGAGAGTGGCGACGCCGTGCGCGTCGGCCTCGGCGGGCAGCAGGGCGCAGGCCGGGTGCTGAGCCGCCGCCGCGGCCTCCACGTCGAAGCCCGCGAGGGCGGCCCGCGCCAGTTCCGAGGACGCGGCTGACGACGCGGGTGAGGACGCCCCCCGGGTCACGTCCGAGGGCGCGGGTGGTGCGCCCGCCGGGGCGCCGTGGCCGATCGGGACCCGGCGGGCCGTCGGATGCAGCTGGGCCAGCAGCTCGCGGTCCTCGTCGTCGGCCCCGGGGGAGCCGGCGAGGGGGTCGAGAGGGTCGGGGGTTTCGACGAGGGCGAGGACCGGGGCGTACTCCAGCTGGCGCGCGAAGGTGTCGGCGACGGTGCGCCGGTCGGTGGCCGCGGCGGCGAGGCCGCCCTCGGCGAGGTCGTCGCCGTTGCCGAGGTAGGGCAGTACCAGCGCCGGGTCGACGGCGGTGATCACTCCGGTGACGGTGAAGCCGCCGGCCGTCACCACCTCCGCCATGGCCTTGGGCTCGACGGAGTCCCACAGCTCGACGACCGCGAGCGGGGTGCCTCCGGCGTCCGCCAGCCGCTCCAGCTCGGGGACGAGGTCCTCGCGCAGGGCGCAGCACGCGCAGTCGTTGACCAGGGGCGCCTCGCCGGCGGACAGGATGCCGGTGGCGTCCCGGACGGTCCGTACGACCGTGCCCGCGGTGGCCGTCGCCAGGTCGTGGTGGAGGACGACGCTGCCGGGCACGTCGGCCAGCAGCCGGGCCACGGCCGCCCTGCGGGCGTCGGCGTGCAGCCCGCCGACGATGGCCACCGGCAGGGCCCGGCGGTCCGGCCCGCTCACGCCCCGCCCCGCTTCCCGTACCGCCGCTCGAAGCGCTCCACCCGGCCGGCGGTGTCCAGGACGCGGGCGGTGCCGGTGTAGAAGGGGTGGCTGACGTTCGAGATCTCGACGTCGACGACCGGATAGGTGTGCCCGTCCTCCCACTCGATCGTGCGCTCACTTGTCATGGTCGAGCGGGTGAGGAAGGCGTAGTCCGCGGCGCGGTCGCGGAAGACGACCGGGCGGTACTCGGGGTGGATTCCCTTGCGCATGGCGGGTTCAGCGCTCCTCTCGGAAGTCGACGTGGCGGCCGGCGACCGGGTCGTACTTGCGCAGGGTCAGCCGGTCCGGGTCGTTGCGGCGGTTCTTGCGGGTGACGTAGGTGAAGCCGGTCCCGGCGGTGGACCGGAGTCTGATGACCGGGCGGAGTTCGTTGCGTGCCATGCTGCTATCTTACTGAAAATGAATTCCATTAACAGCTAGGGGGCTTCCAGCCCCGAAGGAGAGGTACGTCACCGTGTCCGCCCACTGCATGCTGACCGGCACCCGACCCGGCTTCGGCAACCGCATCTCGCACTCCCACCGGCGGACCTCCCGCCGCTTCGACCCCAACATCCAGACCAAGCGCTACTGGCTGCCGGGCGAGGGCCGGCACGTACGGCTGCGACTGAGCACGAAGGCGATCAGAACGGTCGACGCGATCGGCGTCGAGGCGGCCGTGGCGCGCATCCGCGCGCGCGGGGTGAAGGTCTGAGGGGCTGAGAGTCCGATGGCGAAGAAGAGCAAGATCGCGAAGAACGAGCAGCGGCAGAAGACCGTCGCGCGGTACGCCGCGCGCCGGGCCGAGCTGAAGGAGATCATCCGCAGGCCGTCCTCGTCGGGGGCCGAACGGCTCGCCGCTCAGGAGGAACTGCGCAGGCAGCCCCGCGACGCCAGCCCCACGCGCGTGCGCAACCGCGACCAGATCGACGGGCGCCCGCGCGGTTACCTCCGTGTCTTCGGCCTGTCCCGGGTGAACCTGCGTGAGCAGGCACACGCCGGACATCTGCCCGGAGTCCGCAAGTCGTCCTGGTAGTCGCCCTGGTAGCTTGCGGCTGTCTTGGGCCGACCCGGCCGTCCGGCGACAGCTTGGAGCTTCCGGTGACGTTGGTGACTGCG
This sequence comes from Streptomyces sp. NPDC017890, assembly GCF_044328675.1. NCBI lineage: Bacteria > Bacillati > Actinomycetota > Actinomycetes > Kitasatosporales > Streptomycetaceae > Streptomyces > Streptomyces sp. NPDC017890. The sequence goes on along the minus strand of NZ_JBIRHU010000009.1, from coordinate 270,435 downwards.
GAGAACAGGGAGAGCACGGCGAAGGTGTCTGGCAGGCGGGCGGGGCGGCGGTCCCTGCGGGCCGCGGCCGTCGCCGTCGGGCTGGTGGGCGCGCTGGCGCTGACCGCGTGCACCGACGGCGGGGACTCCGACGACGCCGGCTCGGACGGGGGCTCCGGCAGCGGACCGGGCGGGGGCTCCGGCGGGGGCGACAGGTCCTCGGCCGTGCCCAGCGCGTCCGCGAGTGGGTCCGTGAGCCCGTCCGCGAGTGCCGGTACCGGTGACGGCGGGTCGCCGTCCGCCGGCTCCCCCGCCGGCGGGCTGGAGGGCAGCTGGCTGGCCACCACCGGCGGCCAGGCCGTCGCGCTGATGGTCAACGACGACAAGGCCGCCCTCTTCACCACGGGCGGGGCCGTGTGCAGTGGCACCACCGGTGAGGACTCGGGCACCCTGACGATCCGTCTCACATGCACCGACGGCAGCGACGACCGGGCGACCGGCACCGTCGGGCCGGTCGACGGGACGTCGCTCGAGGTGACGTGGCAGGGCGGCCTCGGTGAGGAGACGTACACCCGGTCCGAGGGCGGGTCGCTGCCGCCCGGACTGCCCACGGCCGGCCTCGGCTCCTGAGCCGCGTCTCCCCCGCCCCCGGGCAGTTCGGGACGGCGGCTACGGAAGCGGGCGCCGGCGGCCGACCCGGGCATGGTCGGCCGCGCGGGTGCCCTCCGTCCAGCCCGCCGCGTCGGCGGCGCCGCGCAGGCGGGTCGTCGTCGTCTCCGGGAACATGCGCTCCAGGCGGTCGGTGACCGCGACCTCTCGGGAGGCGAGGACGGGCAGGAGGTCCACGTCCGCGTCCGTGCCGGCCCCGGCGGTGGCCGCTTCCGCCGCGGCCCGGAGCCGGGTGCCCGCACGGTGGGCGTAGGCGGCGAGGAACGACTGACGGAAGGCCTTGGTCCGCTTGCGCCCGCCGGCCCGCTGCGTCGCCTCCGCCTTCGCCATCGCGGCCTCGGCCTGCACCAGGAGGGAGGTGTAGAGGAGTTCGACCGCGTCCAGGTCGGCCTCGAAGCCGACGACGGTGGAGAAGCCGAGGGGTTCGTTCCACACGGCCCGGCAGTGGTTGGCGTCGGCCACCGCATCCAGCAGCACCGCCTTGGCCTGCTCGTACGGCGGCTCGACCCCGATCCGGCAGGCACCCGGGGCGTCGGGCGACGGCGCGTGCGCCGACAGCAGCGCCTCGTCGACGCTGTGCCGGGCCATCAGTTCCTGCGCCTTGGCGCTGAGCGCCTCCGCCTCCTCCGGGTACCCGGTCGCCTCCGCCTTGGCGAGCAGTGCGCGGATGCGGGCGAGGGCGCGGGACTCGGGCCGGTTCTGCCGGCCGGGCCCCTCCCCCGGCTGCCCCGCCTCCAGGGGTTCCAGGGTGGGCAGTCGCAGCAGCAGGCGGTACAGCTCCAGTACGGCGGTGGCGTGCGAGAAGCGGTCGGTGCGGGGCGGCGCCTGGCCCGGCATGTCGTCGAGCTGCGCGGCCCAGCGGGGGCCTCGCGGACGGTCCTGCGGGGCCTCGGCGCGGATCAGCGCCGCCACCAGCCGTACGTGGACGTCGTCCAGCTCGCGCCGCACGAACCGCACGAGGTCGGCGGGCTGCCAGCCGCGCCGCCAGGCCGTGGCCACGAACTCCTCGCCGCGCCGGGCGAGTTCCGCGTCGGCCGCCGGGTCGGCCGCGAGCAGCGAGGCCGCGGTGTCGAGGGCGTCGTCGGCGACGTCGTACAGGGCGGTCTCGAAGGCACGGTCGACGGTGCGGGGCGTACTCACCCGGCGATGGTGCCACGGGCCCCCGCCCCGTCTCACTCCGCGGAATTGCGCGGGGCCGCGCCGACGGGCGACGAGCATGGCGCGCATGGTGGACACGACTCTCTACGCGGGACGGCTTCCTCGGCCTGCTGTCGGGGCGGCTGGCGGGCCTGCTCAGGCGCAGCGCCCCGGTCAACCGCTGGCTGAACGTCTCCGGGACGGTGTTCACGGGACTGGCGGTGCGGTTGGTGGTGGCGTCGCCGAAGTAGCCGTACGCACCGCGGATATCGGACTGGACTGTCAACCACGGGTTGACGTCCCTGGGTTGGCAACCTACGGTTGACACATGACGACGAACCCGAGCATCACGTCATCCGTACGCCTCGACGAACTCATCACCGCGATCAAGAAGGTCCACGCGGAGCCGCTCGAACAGCTCCAGGACGCCGTCATCGCCGGCGAGCACCTCGGTGAGGTGGCCGATCACCTCATCGGACACTTCGTGGACCAGGCCCGTCGTTCGGGCGCGTCCTGGACGGACATCGGCAAGAGCATGGGCGTCACCCGGCAGGCCGCGCAGAAGCGGTTCGTGCCCAAGGAGTCGGCCGACCTGGACGCGAGCCAGGGCTTCAGCCGCTACACCCCCCGCGCGCGTGAAGCCGTGATGGCCGCCCACCACGCGGCCAAGACCGCCGGCTCCGCCGAGGGCGTGCCCGAGCACCTCGTCCTCGGCCTGCTCACCGAACGCGAGGGCCTCGCCGCCAAGGCGATCGCCGCGCAGGGCGTGACCCTCGACGCGGTCCGCGCGGCGGCGACCGCGGCGCTCCCGCCCGCCGCCGCGGAGGTCCCGGAGCTGGTGCCCTACGGCCCCGCGGCCAAGAAGGTCCTCGAACTCACCTTCCGCGAAGCCCTGCGCCTCGGCCACAACTACATCGGCACCGAGCACATCCTGCTCGCCCTGCTGGAGCACGAGAACGGCGAGGGTGTCCTCAACGGACTGGGCCTCGACAAGGAGGCCATCGAGCGCTACGTCACCGAGATGCTGGCGAAGTTCATCAAGGTGACCGAGGAGCCGGAGCCCGGGCAGGGAGAGGGCTGAGGCCCCCGGGCACGGCGGGGGCCGTTGTCAGACCCCCCTGCGACACTCGCGTCATGGCCGACCGGTGGGCGCTCGCCGTGGCCGAGGACGGTGGCGTGGAGGTCGCCCCCCTCGGCCCCGACGGGCTGCCCGCCGGCCCGGTGCGGCGGGAGGCCGATCTCGTCGAGGCCGTGCGGAGCAGACCGGACGTCGCGCGCTGGGTGTGGCGGTCCACCGCCGAGACAGGTCCGCGCCTGCTCGCCGCGGGAGTGCGAGTGCAGCGGTGCTATGACGTGGAGGCCGCCGAAACCCTCCTCCTCGGCCACGAGGGCAGGTACGGGGAGCCGCGCTCGGCCGCGGCGGCCCTGGCCCGGCTGCACGGCGGCCCCGTACCGCCCGACCCGCCGCAGCGCTCCGCCGAGCCGGGCGCCCAGTCCTCGCTGTTCGAGCCCCAGGCCGTCCACCTGCCCCTGGAGGACCTGCTCGCCGTCTACGCCGAGCAGCAGCGCCGCCACGACAGGTCCGCGCACCCCGACAGGATGCGGCTGCTCACGGCGGCCGAGTCGGCGGGCATGCTGGTGGCCGCCGAGATGAACCGCGCCGGCCTGCCCTGGCGGGCCGACGTCCACCGCGAGGTACTGCACGACCTGCTCGGCGAGCGGTACGCGGGCGGGGGCGAGCCGCGCCGCCTGGCCGAGCTGGCGGATGAGGTGTCCGCGGCCTTCGGGCGCCGGGTGCGGCCCGACCTGCCCGCGGACGTGGTCAAGGCGTTCACGCAGGCCGGGATCAAGGTCGGCTCCACCCGCCGGTGGGAGATCGAAGCGGTCGACCATCCGGCCGTGAAGCCGCTGATCGAGTACAAGAAGCTGTACCGGATCTGGGTCGCCCACGGCTGGTCCTGGCTGCAGGACTGGGTGCGCGACGGGCGGTTCCGCCCCGAGTTCCTGGCCGGTGGCACCGTCACCGGCCGCTGGGTGACCAACGGCGGGGGCGGGTTGCAGATCCCCAAGGTGATCCGGCGGGCCGTCGTCGCCGACCCGGGCTGGCGACTGGTCGTCGCCGACGCCGACCAGATGGAACCGCGCGTGCTGGCGGCGATCTCCCGCGACCCCGGGCTGATGCAGGTGGCCGGCCGGGACACCGACCTCTACCAGTCGGTGTCCGACCGCGCCTTCTCCGGAGACCGCGCCCAGGCCAAACTCGCGGTGCTCGGCGCGGTCTACGGCCAGACCTCCGGCGACGGCCTGAAGAACCTCGCCGCGCTCAGACGCCGCTTCCCCAAGGCGGTGGCGTACGTCGACGACGCGGCCCGCGCGGGCGAAGAGGGCCGGCTCGTGCGGACCTGGCTGGGGCGCACCTGCCCACCTGCGGCCGGCGCGGCCGACGGAGCCGAGGAGGCGGGCCTGCCGCAGGCAGGGCCTTCCGAGGACCCGGACCAGCAGGAGTGGGTGCCCGGCTACGCCTCTACCAACGCCCGCGCGCGGGGCCGCTTCGCGCGTAACTTCGTCGTCCAGGGCAGCGCCGCCGACTGGGCCCTGCTGCTGCTCGCCGCGCTCCGGCAGGCTCTGGCGGACATGGCGGCGGAACTGGTCTTCTTCCAGCACGACGAGGTGATCGTGCACTGTCCCGAGGAGGAGGCGGACGCCGTCGTCACCGCGATCAGGGAGGCGGCGGAGCTGGCGGGACAGCTGACGTTCGGGCGCACACCGGTGCGGTTTCCGTTCACGACGGCGGTGGTGGATTGCTACGCGGACGCCAAATAACCAGCGGACGCCGTCAGTTCCCCGAAAACGCCGGCAGTTCTCCGAGCACGACGGAGTCATCGGACGCCGGACGATCACCGAGCCTTTTGTGCCCTCCGGGCGCCCGGTGGACAGCGATTCAGATGACGGGCGGCCGTCCCAGCCGGGTGAGCCGCCCCACCGTGCGCCAGCGCATCGGCCGTCGCTCCCCCGCAGGCCTCCGCACGCCCTCCACGAACCCGCCGAACCAGGCACGCAGCCCGGCGAACGACCGGTTGCGCGCCAGTGTGAGCAGTATCCACACGCCGAGGTGCACAGGGATGAGCGGCAGCGGCAGCCGGCGGCGGGCGAGCCACACCCGGTTGCGGGCGTTGACCCGGAAGTAGACGGCGTGCCGGGCGGGCGATGTCTTCGGGTGCTGGAGCAGCAGTTCGGGCGCGTAGAGGACCCGCCACCCGGCGTCGGCCGCGCGCCAGGCGAGGTCGGTCTCCTCGTGCGCGAAGAAGAACTCGGCGGGCCAGTCGCCGATCTCGTCGAGCATCGCCGACCGGAAAGCGTGCCCGCCGCCGAGGAACCCGGTGACGTACCCGCCCCGCATGGGGTCACCGGCGCCGACCCGGGGGACGTGCCGCTGCTGCGTCTCGCCGTTCTCGTCGGCGATCCGGAACCCGACGATGCCGAGCCGGTCGTCGGCGGCGAACAGCTCGCCCACCCGGCACAGCACATCGGTGTCGACGAGCAGCCCGTCGTCGTCCAGTTCCACGACCACGTCGGTGTCGCCGAACTCCCGCAACCGCGCGAGCCCCACGTTCCGGCCACCGGGGCAGCCCAGGTTCTCGTCGACCTCGATCGACGTGACCTCACCGGGCAGCGACAGCCGCGCGGCGAACTCGGGCAGCGGGCAGCCGTTGCCGACGATCACGATGCGCGCGGGCGGGCTGTCCTGCCTGGCCACGGACTCCAGCAGGGCATCGACCTCGGCGGGCCTGTTCCCCATGGTCACCACGGCGACGGCGATCCTCGGCGCACCTGTGTCCTCGTGCATGCCCTCACCTCGTCCGGCCGACAACCTGTGCGCGATGCTAGCCGTTCACGGCGCGGTTCCACGGCGTACGCCGCCGGTGGCCCCGCGGTTCGCCGCACCGGCGGCTGCGACCGGCGCGGCGAAACCGTGTCCTCGGCCGGCGCCGGCTTGTCGAGCAGCGGACGGCAGCCGGGCCGCACCGATCGTGGGTGAACCGTGGGCGAACCGGGGCCCGGCGCCGGACAACCGCGCGACGGCCACGTCCGGGCGGCCGACGGCCAACAACCGTGTTCTGAACCGCGTCCTCCAGGACACCCCCGGCCGGCCCCGACCCGGTCCCGACATCCGGCGCTCATACAGAAAACCCCAGGTCATCAACCTTCTGACCTGGGGTTCATTGGAGCCGCCTTCGGGATTCGAACCCGAGACCTACGCATTACGAGTGCGTTGCTCTGGCCATCTGAGCTAAGGCGGCGCGCTGCGCACCTATGGTGCGATCAGCAACGTCGGTAAGTCTACACAGTTTCGCGGGGTGCTTCGTACCCGCCCCGGAGCGCTGGGTTCCGGGGCGGGTACGGGGCAGCTACGAGCAGCGTTTGCCGTCCACGGGCGGGGTGCCGCGCAGGAGGTAGGCGTTGATCGCGGAGTCGATGCAGGTGCTGCCGCGGCCGTAGGCGGTGTGGCCGTCGCCCTCGTAGGTGAGGAGGCGGCCGGAGGAGAGCTGGCCGGCCAGGGCCTCGGCCCAGCGGTACGGAGTGGCCGGGTCGCGGGTGGTGCCGACCACGACGATCGGGTTGGCGCCGGCGGCCTCGATGCGGTGCGGTTCACCGGTGGGCTTCACCGGCCAGTAGGCGCAGTTCAGGGAGGACCAGGCGAGGCCCTCGCCGAATACCGGGGAGGCCTTCTCGAATTCGGGGAGGGCGTCGCGCACCTCGTCCGGGGAGGAGAAGGCCGCGGGGAGGTCCAGGCAGTTCACGGCGGCGTTGGCGAACATCAGGTTGCTGTAGCCGCCGTCGGACTCGCGCTCGTAGTAGCCGTCGGACAGGACCAGCAGGCCGGCGCCGTCGTTCTCCTTCATCGCCGAGGTCAGCGACTCGCGCAGCCGCTGCCAGGCGCCCTCGTCGTACATCGCGGCGATCACGCCGGTGATGGCCAGGGACTCGGTGAGCTTGCGGCCGTCGGCGTCGCCGGTGGGGATCGGTTCGGCGTCCAGGTCGTCGAAGAAGGCCTTCAGGTTCTTGCCGACCCGGCCGGGGGTGGTCCCCTTGCCGCCGAGGGGGCAGTCGGGCTGCCGTACGCAGTCCTTCGCGAAGGACTGGAACGCCGTCTCGAAGCCGGCCGTCTGCTCCAGGTTGAGCCGGCGTGCGGGCAGGGACGGGTCCATCGCGCCGTCCAGGACGAGCCGCCCCGCCCGGTCCGGGAACAGGCCGGCGTATGTCGCGCCGAGGAACGTGCCGTACGAGGCACCCACGTAGGTCAGCTTCTCGTCGCCGAGCACCGCCCGCAGGACGTCCATGTCACGGGCCGCCTCGACGGTCGACACGTGCCTCAGCAGCTTCGGCGCGTCCGCTCCGCAGCCCTCGGCGAACTCCTTGTAGGCGCCGACCAGCTCGCCCGCCTCGCGCTCGTCGTCCGGGGTGACGTCCGTCCGCGTGTAGGCGTCCATCTCGCGGCCGTCGAGGCATTCGATGGGCTCGCTGCGGGCCACTCCCCGGGGATCGACGGCCACCATGTCGTACTGGGCGCGGACCTTCTGCGGGTAGCCGATACCGGCGTACTGCTGGAGGTAGCCGATCGCCGAACCGCCCGGTCCGCCCGGGTTCACCAGCAGTGACCCGAGCCGCTTTCCCGGGCCGGTGGCCTTCTTGCGGGCCACGGCGAGCCGGACGTCCCCCTCGGCCGGTTTCGCGTAGTCGAGCGGGGCCTTCATGGTGGCGCACTGGAAGCCGGGGACACCGCAGTCGCGCCAGCTCAGCTTCTGTTCGTAGTACGGCGTCAGGGCGGCGGGCGTGGCTTGCGACAGCGCGGCCAGGTACGACTCCGCCGCCTCCGTCGCTCCGGCCGCCTCCGCCGCACCGGCGGGCGTCGACGCGCCCCCGGCCGAGCAGGCGGTGGCGAGCAGCGCGGCGGCCAGGAGCGTGGCTCCGGTACGGGTCCTGCCGATGCGGGTCCTGCGGTGAGTGCGCCTTGTGTCCATTCAGTGAGGGTAACTCTCAGCGATCGGCTCGACGCTCAGCGTGTTCGTGGCGCCTCGTACGTGTTACGCCGCCGACCGCGGTCACGGACTCCGGGCCCCGGAGGTTCAGCCCGATCTGAGCGCCATCGTCATCGCCTCCACCGCGAGCAGCGGCGGCACGTTGCGGTCGAGGGCCGTCCCGCAGGCGGCGATCGCCTCGATGCGGCGCAGGGTGGACTCCGGGGTGCCGGTGCCGGCGAGGCGCTGCAGGGTGTCCTCGGCGTCGGCGTTGGCGATCGCCACGCGGGAGCCGAGCTGGAGGGCGAGGACGTCGCGGTAGAAGGCCGTCAGGTCGGCCAGGGCGAGGTCGAGGCTGTCACGCTGGGTACGGGTTCTACGGCGCTTCTGCTTGTCCTCGAGCTCCTTCATGACGCCCGCCGTACCGCGCGGCAGCCGGCCGCCCTGGGCCGCGCCCAGCGCCGCCTTCAGCTCGTCGGTCTCCCTGGCGTCCATCTCCTCGGCGAGTTGCTTGGCATCCTCCGCCGCCGCGTCGACCAGCTCCTGGGCCGCCTTGAGCGCGCCGCCGACATCCTCGACCCGCAGCGGCAGCTTCAGCACGGCTGCCCGGCGCGCCCGGGCCGCCGGGTCGGTGGCCAGCCGGCGGGCGCGGTCGACGTGGCCCTGGGTGGCGCGGGCCGCCGCGGCGGCGACGTCCGGCTCGATGCCCTCGCGCCGTACGAGCATGTCGGCGACGGCCTCGACCGACGGCGTGCGCAGGTTCAGGTGGCGGCAGCGGGAGCGGATCGTGGGCAGGACGTCCTCGACGGACGGGGCGCACAGCAGCCAGACGGTACGCGGGGCGGGCTCCTCGACGGCCTTGAGGACGGCGTTGGCGGACTTCTCGTTGAGCCGCTCGGCGTCCTCGACGAGGATGATCTGCCAGCGGCCGGTCGCCGGCGAGGTGAACGACTTGCGGACGGTGTCACGCATGTCCTTGACGAGGATCTCGGCGCCCACGGCCGCCACCGTGCTGACGTCCGCGTGAGTACCGATGAGCGCCGTGTGGCATCCGTCGCAGAAGCCGCAGCCGGGGACGCCGCCGAGCGCGCGGTCGGGGCTCACGCACTGCAGTGCGGCGGCGAAGGCCCGCGCCGTCTGCGTCACCCCGGCGCCGGGCGGGCCGGTGAACAGCCAGGCGTGAGTCATGCTCGACGTCTCGGGGAGCGGACCGTCGGCCGCGGCGGCGGTGACGAAGGCGTCGGCGTCCCGGGCAGCGGCGGCGAGCTGCTCGCTCACCTTCTCCTGCCCGACGAGGTCGTCCCACACGGCCATGGGTCACACCGTCCTTCCGTCACACTCCGCCGCACTGCTCCACGCCGCGCTCCACACTCCGGACCGCGCTCCACGCTCCGCATTCCGGAGCGCGCTCCGCACTCCGCGTCGCGTCCTCCATTGTGCGGGGCGGCACTGACAACGGATGCCCGGCCGCCCGTGGTCACGGGCGGCGGACGGAGAACCGCAGCTGGGGGTCCGGCCCGTCAGCGCCGTCCCCGCCCCTTCCCCCGGCGGCCCTCGTCCCCGTCGCGGCCGTCACCTCGGCCTCCGGCACCCCGGCCGTCTCCTTCGCGCCCGGTGTCGCGCTCGCCGTCGCGCGGGCCGAGCAGCTCGTCCGCCAGCGTCGGCAGGTCGTCGAGCGGCGTCTCCTCGGCCCAGTCCGAGCGCCGCCTGCGGGGCGGCGCCTGACCGGGGTCGATCTGGGGCAGCTCGCGCGTCCGCTCCTGAGGCGACTCCGGCCGGTCGGGGCCGGGGGCCGGGGCCTCCTCCCGGAAGTACCCCGGAGGGACCCGGTCGGCCGGGTCCTCCTCGCGTACGCGGGGCAGCACCGCCGTCTCGTCGGCGGCTCCCGGCGTCACGGGCGGCAGCATCGCCGTCTCGTCGGCGGCCCGCGGCTCCACCGCCGGGAGCACCGCCGTCTCGTCCGCCGCACCGGGCGGCACCGGCGGCATGGGCAGCTCGGTCGTCACTTCGGACTCGGACTCGGACTCGGGTCCGGACTCGGACTCGGGTCCGGAGGCCCCCGATGCTCCGGGCGCCCGTCCGTCGTCGCCGCGCCCGCCCCGGGCGTCGTCCTCGGCATCGCCCCGGTGGTCGTCCCGCGAGTCCCGCACCGGCCGCAGCACCGCCGTGTCCTCCACCGGCCCGCCGGAGGCGTTCGTCGGGGTCACGACCGGCGTCGGCACGGTCATCGCGTCCGAGGGATCCGTAGGGTTCGAGGGGTTCGAGGGGTTCGAGGAACTCGAGGCGGCCGGAGCGGACGGCGCCGGACGGGGTGCGTCCGCCGCGGGAGGTGCCGTCGGCTTCGGACCCGCCGCGGCCGCTGCCGCCGCCTGCTCCGCCGCCCGGCGTGCCTCCTCGGCCCGCATCAGGGCTTCCTCGGCCTTGCGCTGCTTCTCCAGGCGCCGGGCCTCGGCCTCGGCCCGCAGCCGCGCCTCCTCCTCGGCCTGCTTGCGGCGCCGCTCCTCCTCGGCCCGCAGCCGCGCCTCCTCCTCGGCCCGTGCCTTCTCCTCCGCGAGGAGACGCGCCCGCTCCTCCTCGGCCTTCCGGCGTGCTTCCTCGGCCCGCTGCCGGGCCTCCTCCGCCTGCCGTTCGGCCTCGCGCCGCTGTGCCTCCTCCAGCTCGCGCCGCTTGCGCTCCTCCTCCTCGGCGCGCAGCCGCTCCAGCTGTTCGAGGCGCTCGCGCTCCAGGCGCTCCTCCTCCGCCTTGCGCGCGGCCTCTTCCTCGGCCTTGCGGCGCGCTTCCTCCTCGGCCTTGCGGCGTGCCTCTTCCGCGGCCTTGATCTCGGCCTCGGACAGGGGCAGCACCTGGTCGAGCCGGTGGCGTACGACGGTGGTGACGGCCTCGGGTTCCTGGCCCGCGTCCACGACGAGGTAGCGCCCGGGGTCGGCGGCGGCCAGGGTCAGGAAACCGGAGCGCACGCGCGCGTGGAACTCGGCGGGCTCCGACTCCAGCCGGTCCGGCGCCTCGGTGAACCGTTCGCGCGCGGTCTCCGGCGGGACGTCCAGCAGGACCGTCAGGTGCGGTACGAGCCCGTTGGTCGCCCAGCGGTTGATGCGGGCGATCTCGGTCGGCGACAGGTCACGGCCCGCGCCCTGGTAGGCCACCGAGGAGTCGATGTACCGGTCGGAGATGACCACGGCGCCGCGCTCCAGCGCGGGCCGGACCACGGTGTCGACGTGCTCCGCGCGGTCGGCGGCGTACAGCAGGGCCTCCGCGCGGTGCGACAGACCGGCGCTGGACACGTCCAGCAGGATGGAGCGCAGGCGCTTGCCCACCGGCGTCGCTCCCGGCTCGCGCGTCAGCACGACCTCGTGTCCCTTGCCCCTGATCCACTCGGCGAGGGCCTCGGCCTGGGTGGACTTCCCGGCGCCGTCACCGCCCTCCAGGGCGATGAAGAATCCGTTCGCGACGGGCGTCGGCTCCGGGTCGTCGCCCCCGAGCAGCGCGTCCCGCAGGTCGTGCCTGAGCGGCACCCCGGAGCGGTCGTCGACCTTGGCCAGCACCAGCGCGGCCACCGGCAGCAGCAGCGCGCCCGCCAGCATCAGGATGAACGCGGCACCGCCGTGTGCGAAGACGAACCGGCCGTTCTCCAGCCGGTGCGGTCCGATGGTGGCCGCCATCACGGGCGCGACGACCGCGCCGAGCGCCACGTACACGCGGACGACGGCGTGCAGGTGCTCGGTCGTCCGTGTCCGGCGGGCGTCCTCGGTCTCCTGGTCGAGCAGCGTGTGTCCGGTGTTGGCGGTCACGCCCGCGCCTACGCCGGCCAGGGCGAGGAGCAGCAGCACGGTGGTGTCGTCCGGGACGAGCCCGGCGGCCAGCAGGGTGACGCCGGCGAAGGCGATCGCCAGGGCCAGCAGCCGCCGGCGCGACAGGGACGGCAGCAGGGCGGGGGCCGTACGGATGCCGACGACGACGCCGCCGGTCAGCGCGCCCACCATCAGCCCGTACAGCACGGGGCCGCCGCCCAGGTCCTTGGCGTGCAGCACCGCCACGGCGACCACGGCGGACACCACGGCGGCGACCGCCGCGCAGGCGAGTACCAGCAGGGGGAGGACTCCGGTGCGGCCCTTGTCGACGCCGGTGCCGCTCTTCGGGCGGCGCATGCCCTCCAGCGGCGACCGCGCGCGCGGGGTGCGGACGCCGGGCAGCTCCAGGAAGGTCACCACGGACAGGGACGCGGCGAACAGCCCGGCCGCGACGTACGAGCCGAGCGCCGCCTGGTGCTCGGCGAACCAGTCGATGCCGGCGCCCAGCAGGTTGTTCAGCAGTCCCGCGACGACCAGCACGGCGCCGGCGAGGGGGATCGCCACGAAGCCCGTACGCAGCGACAGGCGGCGCAGCGCGTCCATGTGGTCCGGCAGCGGTCGTACCGTCGCGCCCTCCAGGGGCGGCGCGGGCAGCAGCGCGGGGGCCGCGCTCTCCCGGCACACCGTCCAGAAGCGCTCGGCGACGCCGGTGACGAAGGCGGTCACCAGGAGGACGGCGAGCGCGTCGTCCGGCGTCCAGTCGATCCACAGCGGGGCGACGATCAGCAGCGCGGCCCGCAGCCCGTCGGCGCCGACCATGGTCCAGCGGCGGTCGAGCGGGCCGTCCTGCGAGGTGAGTGAGGTGAGGGGCCCGAGAAGTACGGCGCCGAAGAGCAGCGTCGCCAGAATGCGTACGCCGAAAACGGTCGCCACTGCGAACGCCACGCCCCGGTAGCCCCCGCCGAACGAGCCCGCGCCGATCGCGGCCTGGACGGCGAGGAGGACCAGCACCAGGAGGGCGAGGATGTCGCCGACACCCCCCACGAGCTGTGCGCTCCACAACCGCCTCAGCTGCGGTCGGCGCAGCAGGGCGCGGACGGCGCGCTCGCGGGAGTCCGCGACCAGGGCGTCGTCCGGGGCGGGGTGAGTGGCCGTTGGCTGCTCGGCTCGCGTCATGCGTTCAGCCTATCTGCCGTCACCGACAGTCCGGCGTGCCCGGCCGAACGCACGCCCGCCCCGACACCGAAATGATGCCGGGGCGTTCGTTTCGCGAAGAGCGCACGGAGCGCGCACGGTGAGCCCTTGGAGCGCCGAGCGGTTCCTGAAGCGGGCTCAGTCCTCCGACGCCTTGGCGGCGGTCGCCTTCTTGGTGGCCGCCTTCTTCGCCACGGTCTTCGCCGTGGTCTTGGCGGTGGTCTTCTTCGCGGCGGTCGTCTTCGCGGCGGTCGTCTTCTTGGCCGCGGTCTTCTTCGCCGTCGCCTTCTTGGCCGGGGCCTTCTTCGCGGTGGACTTCTTCGCCGTCTTCTTGGCGGGCCCCTTGGCGCGCTTCTCGGCGAGCAGCTCGTAGCCGCGCTCCGGCGTGATCTCCTCGACGCTGTCGCCGGAGCGCAGGGTCGCGTTGGTCTCGCCGTCGGTGACGTACGGGCCGAAGCGGCCGTCCTTGACCACGACGGGCTTCTCGCTGACCGGGTCGGTGCCCAGTTCCTTCAGCGGCGGCTTGGCCGCGGCCCGGCCACGCTGCTTGGGCTGGGCGTAGATCGCCAGCGCCTCCTCCAGCGTGATCGTGAAGAGCTGGTCCTCGGAGGTGAGGGACCGCGAGTCCGTGCCCTTCTTCAGGTACGGGCCGTAGCGGCCGTTCTGCGCGGTGATCTCGACGCCCTCCGCGTCGGCGCCGACGACGCGGGGCAGCGACATGAGCTTCAGGGCGTCGTCGAGGGTGACCGTGTCCAGCGCCATCGTCTTGAACAGCGAGGCCGTACGGGGCTTCACGGCGTTCTTGCCGGTCTTCGGGGTGCCCTCGGGGAGGATCTCGGTGACGTACGGGCCGTAGCGGCCGTCCTTGGCGACGATGGCGTGGCCGGTGGCCGGGTCGGTGCCCAGTTCGAAGTCGCCGCTCGGCTTGGCGAGCAGTTCCTCCGCCAGCTCGACGGACAGCTCGTCCGGGGCCAGGTCCTCGGGGACGTCGGCGCGCTGGTGGTTCTCGGCGTCCTTCTCACCGCGCTCGACGTACGGGCCGTAGCGGCCGACGCGCAGCACGATGTCGTTGCCGACGGGGAAGGACGACACCTCGCGCGCGTCGATCGCGCCGAGGTCGGTCACCAGCTCCTTGAGGCCGCCGAGGTGGTCCCCGTCGCCGTTGCCCGCGTCGGCCGCGCCGCCGTTCCCGGCGCCGTCGCCCTCACCGAAGTAGAAGCGCCGCAGCCACGGCACCGCCTGGGCCTCGCCGCGGGCGATGGCGTCGAGGTCGTCCTCCATCTTGGCGGTGAAGTCGTAGTCGACGAGCCGCCCGAAGTGCTTCTCCAGGAGGTTGACGACGGCGAAGGAGAGGAAGGACGGGACGAGCGCCGTGCCCTTCTTGAAGACGTAGCCGCGGTCCAGGATCGTGCCGATGATCGACGCGTACGTCGACGGGCGGCCGATCTCGCGCTCTTCCAGCTCCTTGACCAGCGACGCCTCGGTGTAGCGGGCCGGGGGCTTGGTGGCGTGGCCGTCGACCGTGATCTGCTCGGCCGTCAGCGCGTCGCCCTGGGCGACCTGCGGCAGCCGGCGCTCGCGGTCGTCCAGCTCGGCGTTCGGGTCGTCGGCGCCCTCGACGTAGGCCTTCAGGAAGCCGTGGAAGGTGATCGTCTTGCCGGACGCGCTGAACTCGACGTCCCGGCCGTCGGAGGCGGCACCGCCGATCTTCACGGTGACGCTGTTGCCGGTCGCGTCCTTCATCTGGGAGGCGACGGTCCGCTTCCAGATCAGCTCGTACAGCTTGAACTGGTCGCCGGTGAGCCCGGTCTCGGCGGGCGTGCGGAAGCGGTCGCCGGAGGGGCGGATCGCCTCGTGCGCCTCCTGCGCGTTCTTGACCTTGCCGGCGTACGTACGCGGCTGGGCGGGGAGGTAGTCGGCGCCGTACAGCTGCGTGACCTGGGCACGTGCGGCAGTGACCGCCGTGTCGCTCAGGGTCGTCGAGTCCGTACGCATGTACGTGATGTAGCCGTTCTCGTACAGCTTCTGGGCGATCTGCATGGTCGCCTTGGCGCCGAAGCCGAGCTTGCGGCTCGCCTCCTGCTGGAGTGTCGTCGTACGGAACGGGGCGTACGGCGAGCGGCGGTACGGCTTGGACTCGACGGAGCGGACCGCGAAGCGGGTGTTCTCCAGGGCGGCGGCGAGCCCGCGGGCGTTCGCCTCGTCGAGGTGGAGGGTGTTCGCGCTCTTGATCCGGCCCAGGGAGTCGAAGTCGCGGCCCTGGGCGACCCGCCGCCCGTCGACGGTCTGCAGGCGTGCGACCAGCGACGACGGGTCGGAGGCGTCTCCCGCGCGGCCCGTCGCGAAGGTGCCCGTCAGGTCCCAGTACTCGGCGGAACGGAACGCCATGCGCTCGCGTTCCCGCTCGACCACGAGGCGGGTGGCGACGGACTGGACGCGGCCGGCCGACAGCTTCGGCATGACCTTCTTCCAGAGGACCGGCGAGACCTCGTAGCCGTAGAGGCGGTCGAGGATGCGGCGGGTCTCCTGGGCGTCGACGAGCTTCTGGTTGAGCTCGCGCGGGTTGGCGACGGCGGCGCGGATCGCGTCCTTGGTGATCTCGTGGAACACCATGCGCTTGACGGGGATCTTCGGCTTGAGGACTTCCTGCAGGTGCCAGGCGATGGCCTCGCCCTCGCGGTCCTCATCGGTGGCGAGGAAGAGCTCGTCGGAGTCCTTCAGCAGGTCCTTGAGCTTCCTGACCTGTGCCTTCTTGTCAGCGTTGACCACATAGATCGGCTGGAAGTCGTGTTCGACGTCCACACCGAGGCGGCGGACCTCACCGGTGTACTTCTCGGGCACCTCCGCGGCGCCGCTGGGAAGGTCGCGGATGTGCCCGACGCTCGCCTCGACGACGTAGCCAGGGCCGAGATAGCCCTTGATCGTCTTCGCCTTGGCAGGCGACTCGACGATGACGAGTCGGCGGCCGCCCTTCGCGGTCTCGCTGGTCGGGGACAACTTCGCTCTTCTCTCCGGTCGACGCTGGGCCTCCCCAGGCAGTGTTCCCGGGGTCGGGGTCGTTCTGCATTTCGGTCGTGACGCTGCGGAGTGTGACGGTACCTCCCGCCCCCGTGTCAAACGGGAAAAGCCCGCAACGGCCACTCGAACGGTAACCCGACGAAGCCTGTTCCTGCCGCCCGGAGTGTTTACCGGTCCAGATGCGTGTATTCGGAGCGCGATCCCCCGGTTACTCGGGCGGGGGTGCGGCCGGGGGCCGGAAACGGCCGCTCACACGCGCGTCAGGCACCATGCCCCGACGAGGAGAGCGACGACCCCGGCGACGCTCGCGAAGGCCGCCGATGCGACGGGGCTCACACCGTGGGCGACGGGCCGGCCGTGCCGGACCCGCGTCGCGGTCCACACCAGCAGACCGGCTCCGAACAGGGCGAACACCAATCCCGCGAAGATCGCCGGCCCGCTCTCCATGGTTCCCGTGCCCCTTTTCTCCAACCTGCGCGTGTCCAGCCTCCGGGAGGCTGTCACGCGACGGCGGCGGGCAGGCGAACCCGAGGTGAACGGGGAGCCGACGGATCGACGGCCCCCTGTCCGTGGCTCGTTCTTCCCGTACGGGAACGAGGCCGGACCGCACGGGAACGGAGCCGATGCCGCACGGCAACGGGTCCGATGTGCCGCACGGCAACGGGGCCGCCCACGCGCTGCGGGAACGGGGCCGGACCGTACGGGAACGGCCCGGACGGCACGGCGACGGGCCCGGGTGCGGGCCCGGGTGCGGGCCCGGGTGCCAGGCGGCGAGGACCGGCGGCGCCGTCTCTACGCCGGTTCGAGGAATCCCTGCTCCACCAGCAGCCGGATCTGCGCGGGCGTGCGGTCGCGCAGCGCCACCGGGTCCTCGCCCACCAGCTGGGCGATGGCGTCCAGGATGCGGCCCGCGCTCATGGTGCCGTCGCAGACACCCGCGAAACCGGCGCCGACCGTGTCGACCCGGGTGGCCCGG
Source organism: Streptomyces sp. NPDC017890 (assembly GCF_044328675.1). Taxonomy (NCBI): domain Bacteria; kingdom Bacillati; phylum Actinomycetota; class Actinomycetes; order Kitasatosporales; family Streptomycetaceae; genus Streptomyces; species Streptomyces sp. NPDC017890. The sequence goes on along the minus strand of NZ_JBIRHU010000009.1, from coordinate 253,654 downwards.
CGCATGCCGCGGTTCTGGCGCAGGACGACGTGCTCCGGGTCCTCGGCGCCGGGCAGTCCGACCTGCTCCTGGACGACCTCGCCGGCCAGCGTGAAGTGCGCCTCGAGCAGGGCCGCGTCGTCGTGGGCGCGCAGGTAGTCGACGCGGTCGAAGTGCGCGCGCACGGTCTCGCCGAGCGGCTGCTCGATCGGGTGCGGCCACTCCTCGGCCGTGATCGAGGGCTCGGCGGACCCGGTCCGGCGCAGTGTGATCCAGCCGAAGCCGACGGCCCTCACCTTGCGCGCCTCGAACTCGTCCAGCCACCCGTCGTAGCGCGCCTGGTACTCGGCCGCGTCACCTCGGTGGTCGCCCGCGTCCCGGAGCCACAGCTCCGCGTACTGCGTGACGTCCTGCACCTCGCGCTGCACGATCCAGGCGTCGCAGCCGCGCGGCACCCAGGAGCGCAGCCGGTCCGTCCAGTCCTCCCCCTCCACGTGCTGCCAGTTGGCGAGGAAGTGCGCGAACCCGCCCTCGTTCAGGCGCTCCCCCGTCTGCTGAACGAGGGAGCGGCACAGATCGTCCCCGCCCATCCCGCCGTCGCGGTAGGTGAGGCGGGCTCCCGGTGAGATCACGAACGGCGGGTTGGAGACGATCAGGTCGTACGTCTCGTCGTCGTCGACCGGCTCATAGAGGGACCCCTCGCGCAGATCGGCGGCCGGGGCCCCGGACAGGGCGAGCGTGAGCGCGGTGATGTGCAGCGCGCGCGGGTTGACGTCGGTCGCCGTCACGCGCGTGGCGTGGGCGGCGGCGTGCAGGGCCTGGATGCCGGAGCCGGTGCCGAGGTCCAGGGCCGCCGAGACGGGCGTACGGACGGTGAGGCCCGCGAGGGTCATGGAGGCGCCGCCGACGCCGAGGACGACGCCCTCGGCGTGGTTGCCGATGCCACCGGCGCCGCCGACCGCGCAGCCCAGGTCGGAGACGATGAACCAGTCCTCGCCCCCGGGGCCGCCGTACGGCCGTACGTCCACGGTTGCCGTCACCTCGTCGTCGCCCGCGCGGACGAGCCACCCGCTCTCCAGGCACGCGTCGACGGGCAGCACGTCCGCCACGCGCGCGTGGAGGGCGGGTTGCTGGAGCAGGAACAGCCGTACGAGCAGCTCCAGCGGCGTGTCGCCGCGGGTGGCCCGGAGCGCGGGCACGGTCTCGCTGCGCGACAGCGCCGCGTAGGCGGGGGCGCCGAGCAGCTCCAGCAGCCCGTCGGCGGTGAAGGACGCCCCGAGCAGGGCGTCCCGCAACCGGGCGGTGACGTCGGGGTGGTCGGCGGAGGGCAGTGGGGACAGGCTGGCGTTACTCACTCCCCCATTGTGGCCCTGCGGCCCGCACCCCGCCCCGTGCCCGTGACGCGAAGGTCAGCCGGCCGCGGCCGACGGCGTCACCGAGGCCGACTTGCAACTGGCCTGCTTGGCCATCGCCTGGCCGACGTCGCCCTCCTCGAGGGTCTTCAGCGCGTCACTGCCGCTCTTGCTGAGCTTGTTCAGCTCGGTGGCGATGCCCTTGAGGCCGTCGGCGAACTTCGCCTGGTCCTTGGTGTCGAGCTCCTCCACCTGCTTCCTCAGGGAGGCGTACGACGAGGAGAGGCCGTTGAGCTCGGTGACCGCGTCCTTCTGCTTCTTCTCGCCGTCCTCGACGTCCGGCGCCCCGGCCTTCTGGACGGCGCTGCCCATCGCCTTGTAGGCGTCGGACATGTCCTGGAACGCCTTGGCGTCGGTCTTCTGGACCTCTTCCGGCGTGCTGTTGTCCGAGGTCTCCTTCTGGATCGCCGCGTTGGCCGCCTCGATCTTCTTGGCCTGCGGCTGCACTCCGTCGCAGACCTCCTTCGCCCAGGAGTCCAGCTTGTCGTTGTCGTCGCTGCTGCTGCATCCCGTCAGCGCCAGTACCAGTACCGCACCGCCGGACAGTGCGGCCGCGAGCTTCTTGTTCACCGGATTGGTCCCTTCCATGGCTCTCGGCCCCGGAACATACACGCCGGACGGGGGACCTCCGCAGGACGAACATCCATTAAGACCGTATTGAAGCCATTTGCACCAAGAGAGAGAAGGCTCACGATGAACGGCGCACGCGCGCACGACACGGGCGTACGCCGCGTCAAAACGCGCCGTACGCCCGCCTTTTGCCCTGCGTCTTCAGGAAAGCGCCGAGCCGGGAACTACGAAACCACCACCGGGTCCGCCGACTTGGGCTCCTCGTCGGCGTCGCCCTCGTCACCCATGGCGATGCCGCGCCGCTTGGAGACGTAGACCGCCGCGGCGATGACGGCGAACGCGACAACGGCGATCCCCACCCGTACGCCGACGCTCTTGTCGGCGCCGTAGGAGAACTTGATGACCGCCGGAGCGATGAGCAGCGCCACCAGGTTCATGACCTTCAGCAGGGGGTTGATCGCCGGGCCCGCGGTGTCCTTGAAGGGGTCACCGACCGTGTCGCCGATGACGGTGGCGGCGTGGGCCTCACTGCCCTTGCCGCCGTGGTGACCGTCCTCGACGAGTTTCTTGGCGTTGTCCCAGGAACCACCGGAGTTGGCGAGGAACACCGCCATCAGTGTGCCCGCGCCGATCGCGCCGGCCAGGAAGGCGCCGAGCGCGCCCACGCCGAGCGTGAACCCGATGAAGATGGGCGCCATGACGGCGAGCAGCCCCGGCGTGGCGAGTTCGCGCAGGGCGTCCCTGGTGCAAATGTCGACGACCTTGCCGTACTCGGGTTTCTCGCTGTAGTCCATGATTCCGGGCCGCTCCCGGAACTGCCGCCGCACCTCGAAGACCACCGCGCCCGCCGACCGCGACACCGCGTTGATCGCCAGCCCCGAGAAGAGGAAGACGACCGCCGCGCCCGCGATGAGACCGACCAGGTTGTTGGGCTGCGAGATGTCCATCATCAGGCTCATCGGCGCGCCCTCACCGCTGAGTTTCTCGCCCACGTCCGCCGCGCCGGTGGTGATGGCGTCGCGGTACGACCCGAACAGGGCCGCAGCCGCGAGGACTGCGGTGGCGATGGCGATGCCCTTGGTGATGGCCTTGGTGGTGTTGCCGACCGCGTCCAGGTCGGTCAGCACCTGGGCGCCGGCGCCCTCGACGTCGCCGGACATCTCGGCGATGCCCTGCGCGTTGTCGGAGACCGGTCCGAAGGTGTCCATCGCGACGATCACACCGACGGTGGTGAGCAGGCCGGTGCCGGCCAGCGCAACCGCGAACAGCGCCAGCATGATCGACGTACCGCCGAGCAGGAAGGCCCCGTAGACACCGAGGCCGATCAACAGGGCGGTGTAGACGGCGGATTCGAGGCCGAGCGAGATCCCGGCGAGAACGACGGTCGCCGGGCCCGTGAGCGAGGACTTGCCGATGTCCTTGACGGGGCGTCGGGTGGTCTCGGTGAAATAGCCGGTGAGCTGCTGGATCAGGGCGGCGAGCACGATGCCGATCGCCACCGCGACGAGTGCGAGGATCCGCGGGTCGCCGTCCCGGCCGGCGATCGCCGCGTCGGTGACGCCGTCCAGCTCCGAGTACTTCCCGGGCAGGTAGACGAAGACGGCCACCGCCACCAGCACCAGCGAGATCACCGCGGAGATGAAGAAACCCCGGTTGATCGCGCTCATGCCGCTGCGGTCGGACCGCCGGGGCGCCACCGCGAAGATGCCGATCATGGCCGTGATCACGCCGATCGCCGGCACCAGCAGCGGGAAAGCCAGTCCCGCGTCGCCGAAGGCGACCTTGCCGAGGATCAGCGCGGCCACCAGGGTCACGGCGTACGACTCGAAGAGGTCGGCCGCCATGCCCGCGCAGTCGCCGACGTTGTCGCCCACGTTGTCGGCGATGGTCGCGGCATTGCGCGGATCGTCCTCCGGAATGCCCTTCTCGACCTTGCCGACCAGGTCGGCGCCGACGTCGGCGGCCTTGGTGAAGATGCCGCCGCCGACCCGCATGAACATCGCGATCAGCGCGGCACCGAGGCCGAATCCCTCCAGCACCTTCGGCGCGTCGGCCGCGTACACCAGCACCACGCAGCAGGCGCCCAGCAGGCCGAGCCCCACCGTGAACATGCCGACCACGCCGCCCGTACGAAATGCGATCTTCGTTGCTTTGTGCGCGACGAGTGTGAGGTCCTTCTCCGGTTCGCCGGGGGCCGGTGTCGCTTCCCGCGCCGCCGCGGCGACGCGTACATTGCTGCGCACCGCGAGCCACATGCCGATATAGCCGGTGGCCGCCGAGAACGCCGCGCCGATCAGGAAGAAGATCGATCGTCCGGCCCGCTGATTCCAGTCGTCCGCGGGCAGCAGCATGAGCAGAAAGAACACGACGACGGCGAATACGCCGAGCGTGCGAAGCTGCCTGGCCAGGTAGGCGTTGGCGCCTTCCTGGACGGCCGCCGCGATCTCCTTCATGCTGTCGGTTCCCTCGCCCGCCGCGAGCACCTGGCGCACCAGGACGCCCGCAAGCACCAGTGCGGCCAGCGCGACGACCGCGATGACCGCGACCAGGGCGCGGTTCGAGTCGGTCAGGACGGCGGCTGCGACGGTCGAGGTGTCACCCAACTGCTGAGGTGTGGAAAGCTCCGCCATTCGTCCTCCTTGACGCTTGGGCTGAGCTCAAGATGTGGACGGGATTGTAGGTACCGGAACCTGATCAAAACAGTGCACGACAAAAGGAATTGGCCTGTCAACCCGAAATACCTGGAAGAAGTAATGCCCTTCCGGCATTAATGACGGTCACCCGGCGTTCGATTAGTCGTGATCCAATTTTCGCGCGATTGATCGTGAATGAATTCACTTAACGCCCGCACGGGCCCACTGTATGCGTGGTCCTCGTCTTCCGCACATGACGAAGGGCCCTACGAGGTAGGGCCCTTCGGGTGACTCGCGTGTGTCTCGGATGACTCGCGTGAGTCTTGCGCGAGGCCCCGGGCGACCGAGGCCTGATGGCCGGTGCGGGTGACCGGGGCGGGTGTCAGACCGGCGGCAGCACCGCCGGCGCGGTCGGCCAGGTCATGCGGATCAGTCCGCCGTCCTCGCCGGCCGTGACCTCCACGTCGTCGACGAGTCCGCTGATGACAGCGAGACCCATCTCGTCCTCCTCGGCCTCCGCGTCGTCGACGGCGCCCGGGTTTCCGGCCCCGGGTACCGCGTGCGGCGCCTCGTCGCCGACCTCGATGGAGAACTGCTTCTCCTCCTCGATCAGCGCCACCTTGACCGGCGCGGTGATGCCGACGTGCTGATGCAGGCCCACAGCCCGGGTGCAGGCCTCGCCGACGGCGAGCCTGACCTCGTCGAGGACGGCCTCGTCCACTCCGGCCCTGCGTGCCACCGCCGCCGCCACCAGACGGGCGGTGCGGACATGCTCGGGCAGCGCGCTGAAACGGAGTTCGACGGTGGCCATGCATCCCCCTCGGAACTACGGGCGTGCTTTCGAGGGTCCGGGCCGCTGACAGCCCGGACCTCGCTTGTTCTACTGCCGTCCCGGACCCCAGGGGCCCGGGACCGGTCGTCAGTCGGTGGCCGCCACCGCTTCCTCGACCGAGGTGTGAATGGGGAACACCTTGGTGAGGCCGGTGATACGGAAGATCTTGAGAATGCGCTCCTGGTTGCAGACCAGGCGCAGCGAGCCCTCATGGGCACGCACGCGCTTCAGTCCGCCGACCAGCACGCCGAGCCCTGTGGAGTCGAGGAAGTCCACGCCCTCCATGTCGACGACGAGGTGGAAACTCCCGTCGTTCACGAGCTCGACCAGCTGCTCTCGCAGCTTGGGCGCGGTGTATACGTCAATTTCGCCACCGACCTCGACGACCGTACGATCGCCGACGGTACGGGTCGACAGGGACAGGTCCACGGATCCTCCAGCACCTTGCTATCGAGCGGTCGTCCCTCGGGACACCTCGGCTTGAAGCCCCCAGGACGGTTCGCCAGCCGCGATGGCATTCAATCACTTACCGGCAGGCGTGCACGACGCCTTGGTCCCATTGTCCGTCACGCCAGTGACAGACTCGGTGCCGATGGCCAAGAATCACCGATCCGATCGACCCCCGGCGGAGCACGGCTCCCGGCCGGATCCGGGCATGCTCCTGGGCCGGCTCGCCGCGGGACCGAGCCGGGCTACGCGCATCACTCATACGGAGCACTTGCCCCCGCGTGCGGGTCGTCATGCCGCCTGGCCGGACCGGATTCGGCCGGAGGTCGTCGCGGCGGTGCGGGCCGCGGGCATCGAACACCCCTGGGCCCACCAGGCACTCGTTGCCGAGCACGCCCTGGACGGCGACTCGGTCGTCGTCGCCACCGGCACCGCGTCCGGCAAGTCCCTGGCGTACCTGGTGCCGGTGCTGTCGACGCTCCTGGACGGATCCGAGGCCCCCAACGGGCGTGGCGCCACCGCCCTGTACCTGGCACCGACCAAGGCGCTGGCCGCCGACCAGTGCCGGTCCGTGAAGGAACTTTCACAACCTCTCGGCACATCCGTGCGAACCGCGGTCTACGACGGCGACACGCCGTTCGAGGAACGCGAGTGGATCCGCCAGTACGGCACCTACGTGCTGACCAACCCGGACATGCTGCACCGCGGCATCCTGCCGTCCCACCCCCGCTGGTCCTCCTTCCTGAAGTCGCTGAAATACGTCGTCATCGACGAGTGCCACACCTACCGCGGCGTCTTCGGCTCCCATGTCGCCCAGGTGCTTCGGAGATTGCGCCGGCTGTGTGCGCGCTACGGCGCGTCGCCCGTGTTCCTGCTCGCCTCCGCCACCGCCGCCGACCCCTCGGTGGCGGCCCACCGACTCACCGGACTGCCGGTGGTCGAGGTCGCCGACGACGCCTCACCGCGCGGTGAACTGGTGTTCGCCCTCTGGGAGCCGCCGCTCACCGAGCTGGAGGGTGAGAAGGGCGCGCCGGTCCGCCGCACGGCCACCGCGGAGGCCGCCGACCTGCTCACCGACCTCACCGTGCAGGGCATGCGTTCGATCACCTTCGTCCGCTCCCGGCGTGGCGCCGAGCTGATCTCGGTGATCGCCCAGGAACGCCTGGCCGAGGTCGACCGCTCGCTGCCCCGGCGCGTGGCGGCGTACCGCGGCGGCTACCTCCCCGAGGAGCGCCGCGCCCTGGAACGCGCCCTGCACTCCGGTGAACTCCTCGGCCTCGCGGCGACCAACGCCCTCGAACTCGGCCTCGACATCTCCGGCCTGGACGCCGTGGTGATCGCCGGCTATCCGGGTACCCGGGCATCACTGTGGCAGCAGGCGGGCCGGGCGGGACGGTCCGGGCAGGGGGCCCTCGCGGTGCTGGTCGCCCGCGACGATCCGCTGGACACCTTCCTCGTCCACCACCCCGAGGCACTGTTCGACCAGCCCGTGGAGTCCACGGTCCTCGACCCCGACAACCCGTACGTGCTCGCCCCCCACCTGTGCGCGGCGGCGGCCGAGCTGCCCCTGACCGACGACGACCTGACACTGTTCGGCCCCGCCTGCGAGGAACTGCTCCCCCAGTTGGAGGAAGCCCGGCTGCTGCGCCGCCGGACCCGGGCCTGGCACTGGACGCGCCGGGAACGGGCCGCCGACCTGACCGACATCCGCGGGGAGGGCGGACGTCCGGTCCAGGTCGTCGAGGCCGGCACGGGCCGGCTGCTGGGCACGGTGGACGCCGGCGCCGCCCACACGACGGTTCACGAGGGCGCCGTCCACCTCCACCAGGGCCGCACGTATCTCGTCCGATCCCTGGACCTGGAGGACTCCGTCGCGTTGGTCGAGCAGGCCACCCCGTCGTACTCGACGGTCGCCCGCGACACGACGGCGATCTCGGTCCTGGAGACCGACACCGAGGTTCCCTGGGGCGACGGGCGCCTGTGCTACGGCTCCGTCGAGGTCACCAACCAGGTGGTCTCCTTCCTGCGCCGGCGCCTCATCACCGGCGAGGTCCTGGGCGAGACGAAGCTCGACCTCCCTGCTCGGACGCTGCGCACACGCGCGGTGTGGTGGACGGTCACCGAGGACCAGTTGGACGCTGCCCGGATCAACCCGGAGATCCTCGGCGGGGCCCTGCACGCCGCCGAGCACGCCTCGATCGGCATGCTGCCCCTGTTCGCGACCTGCGACCGCTGGGACATCGGCGGCGTGTCGGTCCCCCTGCATCCGGACACGCTGCTGCCGACGGTCTTCGTGTACGACGGCCATCCGGGCGGCGCGGGTTTCGCCGAGCGTGCCTTCCACACCGCTGTCGACTGGCTCACGGCCACCCGGGAGGCCATCGCCTCCTGCGAGTGCGACGCCGGCTGCCCGTCCTGCATCCAGTCCCCCAAGTGCGGCAACGGCAACGAGCCGCTGCACAAGCGGGGGGCCGTACGGCTGCTCACGGTGCTGTTGCGTGGGGCGGCGCAGGGGGTGGGCCGGGGTGCGGAGTCAAAGACTGCGCAGAGGGTGGAGCCGGGGACGAAGCCGGAGAGGGGGCCTGCCGCGGGTACGGAAGCGGGGCAGGCGGAATCTCCGCCATGAACCCCGTCGGCGGACCCTCGGCCGGCGCGTCCCCTGCCGGCACGTCCCCTGCCGGCGCGTCCCCTGCCGGGGCGAGCCTGGTCGGGGCGTCTCCGGTCGGCGGTACGCCCGTAGCCGGTCCCGCTCTCGCCCGGACCTCCGCCGCGAACGGCCCCCGCCCCGACACCGCAGTCACGTCCGAGGTCTGCCCAGTGAGCACGCACCGCACCAGCCGCGTCGCCTGGGCACGCGCGACCCGGTCCGCCCGGGCACACGCCGCCGTGCCGCCCCGTGCCCAGTGGTCCGCCGCCGCGAGCGCTGCCAGATCGGCACCGCCGGCCGCGCGGTGCCGGACCACGACGGCCTGGCCCAGGGCCAGCACGATGCCGAACACCAGGCACAGAACAGCGATGGCGCCGACGCTCCACACAGTGGCGGACCCTTGGTCGGAGGCGGAGGCAGAGGCAGAGGCAGAGGCAGAGGCAGAGGCAGAGGCGACGCCTGAACCCCCGCCGGGGCCGGGGTCCGATCCGGAGCCTGAACTGGAGCCCGAGCCAGGGCTGACGCCCGAGCCCGAATCGGCTTCGAGGTCGGTGCCCGCGGCCGAGCCGGGGCCGAGGCCAGGGCCCCAGCCGGAGCTGGAGCCAAGGCCAGGGCCAGGGCCAGGGCCAGGGCCGAACTCAAGGCCAGGCCCAGGGAGGGGACTACGGTCCTGGCCTGCCACCCACCCGAGTAGGACGTCGTCCCTCATGGTCCCGCCCCCACCGTCTGCTCCACCGAAGCCACGGCCTCCTCCCGTACCTCGAAGGGCAGTCCGTGCAACGCCGACGGCTCGGCCACCACAACCACGCGGACGACCCGGCCCTCCTCCCGGCTGACCATGACCCGCGCCCCGCGCGGCGCCGCCTGCCTGGTGACCTCGGCGACCGCGTCGGCCGGATCCTGCCGGGCCGCCGCGCGGGCGCCCGTCCGTGCCGCGTCCACGCACTGGATCTGAGCTGCCACCACCAGCAGCCCACACACCAGCGCCATCGCGAACACCACCAGCACCGGCAGCACCACGGCCGTCTCCGCCGTCACGAACCCTCTGTCCGAGCCACTGCCGAAGTGGTTTCCGGAGCCGCTGCCGGATGCTCGGCGGGACTCCGTCCCCGCTGCCCGCTCACATCCGCGCATCGAGCGCCTGCTTCACGATGCCCTGCAGCTCCGCGCTGACTGCACCGCTCGTCACCACCTTGTAGAGGACCACGGCGAACCCCACCGCCGCGACGATCCCCATCGCGTACTCGGACGTGACCATCCCCGCGTCCCGCCGCGCCGCACGTACTGCTCCGCACGCCCAGGCGCTCAGCCTTGCCCGTACCACCCGTACTGCCCGACACATCTGATACATCGCAACCCCCGTAAGGTCCGTTCCCGTTGTTCACTTACTCGTCCGCCGGTCACTCGCTCGTGGGCTCGGCGCGCGCCCGCTCCGGTTCGTCAGTCACCACCTCCTCCGTCTCCCAGCACCCCGCCCGCGAGGCCGATCACCACCGGCAGCACGCCGACCGCGATGAACGCGGGCAGGAAGCACAGCCCCACCGGTGCGGTGACCATGACGGCCGCCCGGCGGGCCCGGGCCGTCGTGGCGCGGGCCCAGTCGGCGCGGGCCTGAGCCGCGAGCCGGGCGACCGGGCCGGCCGCGGGCAGGCCGGACACGCCGGCCCGTTCCAGCAGCCGCGCCAGCGGACCGGCGCCCGGCACCGCGGCCAATCCGCGCCAGGCACCACCCGGTTCACCGCCGAGCCGGACCTCCGCCGCGCCGTGCCCCAGCGCGTCACCGACGGGCCCGCCGAGGGCATCGCCCACTGCCCGGGCCGCGGCCACCGGACCGGCACCGGCCGCGATGCAGGCCGCCAGCAGGTCGGCTGCCAAGGGCAGTTGGCGAGCGGCGTCCGCGGCTGCGGACTCCGCCGCTTGCGCCCCGGAGGCCGACCGTCGGGAGCGCCAACGCCACAGGCCTGCCGCGCCCGCCAGCCCCACCACGACACCGGCAACACCCTCGACCAGGGCCCACCCCGCGCCCACCGTGGCCACCAGTGGCAGCCATCGACGGACGGCGTCCAGCACGTCGGCTCGCCGTGGGACGGCGCGGGCCGGTTCCGGGGCCAGCAACCCGGTAAGTCGCCTGCGTACCGTCCGCTCCCGCCGCACGGCTCCGAACCCGCGCACCAGCCATCCGGCGACCAACACCGTTCCCGTCACCGCCCCCACCACGGTCCCGAGCCTGTGGACGACTTCCCCGTTCACGACCCCGACTCCGCTCCACGCACGATCCGCGACACCCACCACACGCCCAGGCCTTCCAGGACCCCTCCGGCCAGCAGACAGCCCAGCCCGGCCCCGCTGTGCAGCAGCACGCGCAACGGGTCGGAACCGAGGGCTACGCCGAGCAGAAGGCCCAGGACCGGCAGGCCGGCGAGTATCACCGCTGTGGCGCGCGCGCCCGCCAACTGGGCTCGCAGGTCGGCGCGCTGATCACGTTCGGCGCGCAGTGCGCTCTCCAGCCGGTCGAGCCCGGCCGCGAGTCCGGCACCCTGGTCGACTGCGACCCGCCAGCACGCCGCGAGCCCTCGCAGCCCCTCGGCACCCGATTGCCGCGCCGCCGCCGCGAGCGCCCCCGGAACGTCCCCACCGAACCGCGCTGCCGCCAGCACCGCCGCCTGCGCGTCACCGAGTCCTTCGGAGTCGTGCGCCGCACCCAGCAGCGCCTCGCCCGGCTGCCGCCCAGCCCGCACCTCACCGGCGAGCACCCCGCACAACGCGATCACCGCGTCCTGCCGGCGTTCCCGGGCTCTCCGCGCAGAGCCTGCCCGCCGCGTCCGCCGCAGCACGGGCACACCGGCCGCACCCGCGACGACCGGCAGCACCGAGTGGCCCAGTACCGCCAGCGCCAGACCAGCCGTCAACGACCACCACTCGGGCCTCAGCCGACCTCGGACGCGCCGCAGTCTGTCCGTCACCAGGCGCACCGTGGGCGGCCCGATGTCGGCGGCCCCGGCCGCTCCGCCTCCGGAGAGCACCAGTCGCGCGCGCCTCACCCCGGAGTGCCACCCGCTCCCGGCCGGCCACGCCGCCGCCGCCAGACAGGCAAGGACCACAGCCGTCGACAGCTCACCCGTCCCCATCACCTGTACGCCTCCCGTCCAACGGCTCGTGTTTCGAGCCCGCCTGCGCGCAGCAGCTCCCGCAACCGCTCCCAGCCGCGCTCGGCCACGAATGCCTCCGCTCCCCACCGCAGGGCCGGCACCGTCCGCACCAGCCCCGACGGGTCACGCTCCAGTACGTGCACCTCGGCGATCCGGCGCCGTCCCGTTCGGTCCCGCACCAAGTGCAGGACCACCGAGAGCGCTGCCGCGAGCTGGCTGTGCAGGGCCGCCCGATCGAGGCCCGCGGCCGTGCCGAGTGCCTCCAGCCGGGCCGGTACATCGGCAGCGGCATTGGCGTGCACCGTCCCGCAGCCGCTGTGACCGGTGTTCAGCGCCGCCAGCAAATGGGTCACTTCGGCGCCACGCACCTCGCCGACGACGAGCATGTCCGGTCGCATGCGCAGCGCCTGCCGAACCAGGTCCTCCAGGGTGACCAGGCCCGCGGCCTCCTGGTTGGCGGGCCTGGTCTCCAGGCGGACCACGTGTGGATGCTCCGGCCGCAGTTCCGCCGAGTCCTCGGCAAGCACGATGCGTTCGTCCGGCCCGACGAGTCCCAGCAACGCACTCAGCAGGGTCGTCTTGCCGCTGCCGGTACCGCCGCTGACCAGGAAGGACAGCCGTGCTCCCAGCAGCGCGCGCAGTACGCGGTCACCGCCGGGCGGCACGGTGCCCGCGACCACCAGTTCGTCGAGCGTGAACGCGCGCGGCCGTACCACCCGTAGCGACAGGCACGTACAGCCGACGGCGACCGGAGGCAGTACCGCGTGCAGCCGGGTGCCGTCGGGCAACCGGGCGTCCACCCACGGCCGGGCGTCGTCGAGCCGGCGTCCGGCGACTGCGGCGAGGCGCTGCGCGAGCCGCCGTACGGCACCGGCGTCCGGGAAGGAAACCGTCGTCAGCTCCAGGCCGCCGCCCCGGTCCACCCAGACCCGGTCCGAGGCGGACACCAGTACGTCCGTCACCGAGGGGTCGGCGAGCAGCGGTTCCAGTGGCCCGCTGCCGACGAGCTCCGACCTCAGCTGCTCGGCGGCGCCGAGGATCTCCGCGTCCCCGAGCACCCGCCCCTGCTCCCGCAGGGCCTGCGCCACGCGAGCGGGCGTCGGCTCGGCCCCACTCGCGGCGAGCCATCGCCGGACACCGTCGAGCATTCCGGGAGCGGGTGCCGGGACTCTCGGGGAAGCCGCTGCCGGAGACCGCCCGGAAGCAGCCGCCGGCGGCCGTCCTGCGGTCGGCCCCGTAAGCCGCCCACCGGCCGACGCGGAGGCACCCAGGGCAGCCGTTCCCGAGCACTCCCCCGAAACGGGTTCCGAGGACCACCGGGAGCCCGTTCCCGGCAACCACTGGGAGTCCGTTCCCAAGGGCCACCGGGAGTCCGTTCCCGAGGACCGCCCGGAGCCCATCCCTCCGGGCACCGGGGAAGCCGATTCAGAGCGCGTCCGTGAAGCCCAGCCCGGGGCCACCCGCCCCGTCAGCCCTACGTTCGTCCCGGAAGGCCGACGGCTCAGCACCTGCGCCCCTCCCTCGGCCCGTCCCCCGCGCCCTGCGGGAACACCGCCCGGCACCCGCTCGTCAGCCGCTCCCGATGCCGCGCCGGAGCCCATCCCCCCGGGCACCCGCGTGGTCAGCACGACCGCGGGCTCCTCGGTAGTCGGCTCCGCGTACCCGCCTCCGGTCCTGTCGGCCGGCACGCCACCACTCGACACGCCATCGCTCGACACACCGCCACCCGTTCTCTCAAGACCTGCCTGCGCCCTCATGCCGCCCCGTCCTTCTCCACCAGCGCCCGCTCCCAGAACTCCCGGCAAAAGCGCGCCAGCGGCCCTCTCGCGGACGCGCCCGGAGGGCGCCTGCTCTCGGTGGCGCGCAGGAGCCCGGACTCGACGGGCACCTCGCCGGCCAGGGGCAGTCCGAGCAGCCGGGCCACCTCGCGGTCGTCGAGTCCGGAGGCGTACGGCCCGCGCACCACGACACGGAGGTCGCGCAGGACCATGCCGACCGCCGCGGCCACCCGGTCCGCCGCGGCGACGGCCCGCAGTTCGGCCGGGACGAGGAGGAGCCCGACGTCGAGCTGGGCGAGGACTTCGGCGACACCGTCGTCGATCCGGCGCGGCAGGTCGACGACGACCGTGCCGCCCCTGCGCCGCGCCGCCGCGAGCACCGCCCGTACGGCCTGGGCCGGCACCGTGACGCGGTCCCCCCGGTCCCAACTGAGTACCCGCAGCGAGTGCAGCTCGGGCAGGGACTCCTCCAGCGCACCGCTGCCGACCCGTCCTCGCGAGGCCGCGAACGCGGGCCACCTCAGCCCTTCGGCCGTCTCGCCACCGAGGAGGACGTCGAGGCCGCCGCCCAGCGGATCGGCGTCCACGAGGAGGCTTCGCATCCCCTCGCGCGCGGAGGTGACGGCGAGCGCGCAGGCCAGTGTCGACGCTCCGGCACCGCCCCGGCCGCCGATGACGCCGACGGTGATCGCGGGCCGGCCGACGCCCTCGGCGACGTCGGCGATGCGGTCGACCAGCCACTGCTCACCGTCGGGCAGCATCAGGACGTGGTCGGCGCCGATCTCGACGGCCCGCTGCCAGACCCCCGAGTCGTCCTGGTCGCGGCCCACCAGGACCACCCCTCGTCTCCGCACGGCTCCGCGCACACGCCGCGCGGCGTCGTCACCGACGAGGACGAGCGGCGCGGCTTCCCAGCTGCCCCGTTGTCCGGGGGCAGCGGGTACCGCCGGCACCGAGTGGTGCACCTCCGGCGTGGCGCCGGCCGCCGCGCACAGACGCAACAGGTCGTCGAGGAGCTCGGTGTCCTCGGTGACAATCAATGGCCCGCTCTGCCGCCCGCCGGCGGCGGGCGGCGGGTCGTGGACGATGGTTGTGGTCATGACTTGCTTCCCCCTTCGCTGCGACTTCCGTGGTCGCGCCCGACATCTGTGGTCCCGCGCGGCCCTTGCGGCCCCGCGATTCGCAATCGTGTGAAGAACCGGCAACCGGTCCCCACATGAACGGCCGACGTGAAAGCCCGGCGTGAACACCGACTTGTCCGTCGGCTCGAACTTCGGTCGATCCCGGCCGTACGCGTCCTGCAAACAGAACCGGCCCTAGAACTCGGCGCGGTCCGGACGCGTGGGAATCACGGTGCAGCGATCCGAGAAATCGTGTGGATCTTGGTCGAAAACTGTGGACAACTCGACGGTTGTGAATATCGCCGCCACAAACCGGTGACCCCCGCCCTTGCCTACCGGAAAGCAGTCCGGCGACTACTCTCCGCAATGGGTCATGGACATGACAACACTCTCTCACCACCGCCACAGCACGCGGTTCGAAGCATGATGATGAGAGGAAAAACCCACCCGGACATGCGACGACCCCCGCCGGGGGGGAGAGCGGGGGTCGTCTCCACGGCCGACTCGGGGGGGGAGGAGTCGGACCGGGTTAGCACGGTCGCGAACGATCCGTGACTTCCATGGTGTACCCGAGAGCCATCTCAGGCAAACCCACGCGCCCCACCTTACGCCGAATGGGCTGCGCCTATGCTCGGGGTCGTGGAAAACCACTCCTTGCCGCACTCCATGCCCCGCGCAGCCGCCTTCTTCGACCTGGACAAGACGGTCATTGCGAAGTCGAGCACGCTCACGTTCAGCAAGTCGTTCTACCAAGGCGGGCTGATCAACCGCAGGGCTGTCCTGCGTACCGCATATGCCCAGTTCGTCTTCCTCGCGGGTGGAGCCGACCACGACCAGATGGAGCGGATGCGCGAGTACCTCTCCGCGCTGTGCCGCGGCTGGAACGTCCAGTTGGTCAAGGAACTCGTCGCCGAGACCCTGCACGACCTGATCGACCCGATCATCTACGACGAGGCCGCCTCCCTGATCGAGGAGCACCACACCGCCGGCCGGGACGTCGTGATCGTCTCCACCTCAGGCGCCGAGGTCGTCGAGCCCATCGGCGAGCTGCTCGGTGCGGACCGGGTGGTGGCGACCCGCATGATCGTGGGCGACGACGGCTGCTTCACGGGAGAGGTGGAGTACTACGCGTACGGCCCGACCAAGGCGGAGGCGATCCGGGAGCTGGCCGAGTCCGAGGGGTACGACCTGACCCGCTGCTACGCCTACAGCGATTCGGCGACCGACCTGCCGATGCTGGAGTCCGTCGGCCATCCCCACGCGGTGAATCCGGACCGGGCCCTGCGCCGCGAGGCTCTCGCGCGCGAGTGGCCGATTCTCGACTTCCACCGTCCGGTACGGCTCAAGCAGCGGATCCGGGGCTTCTCCGTACCGCCGCGCCCGGCGCTCGTCGCCGCCGCCGCGGTAGGCGCCGCGGCGGCCACCGCGGGCCTCGTCTGGTACGCGAGCCGACGGCGGTCCACGGCGGCCTGACCCGCCAGGCACCCTTTCACCGCGTCTTTCACCCGCGTATGAGCTCACCGCCTCTTTCACCCGCGTATGAGCGTGAAAGTAAAGAAGTGCGGCGTGCACTTCCGCTTGCCTCGGGCCAGGAGTACAAAGGACTCAACGGCCCGCGAGACCAAGGACATCCGAAAGGATCGCCTTAAACCGCATTTGGCCCCACGGACCGAGCATGGACACCGGGCACCCACGCGACGTCGACCCGTCGATTACGGGCCAGCCGCACCAGGTGACGGGCAAAGTTCCCGACCTGATGGGCAACACATCGAGGACGCCTGGTACCCCGGTGGGCATGCCAGCGGCGGTACGAGCACTCGTACCGCCGCATTTTCGTCCCACCGGACACGCCCGACGCAACCCCACGCACCCGACGCACCCGAGACGACTCCCGGGGGCCCTGGCCCTCGGCTGCCCTCGGCTCAGCCCGCGCTCAAGCCGCCCCGCGCTGGAGCGCTTCGCACACCGCCGTCGACTCGCGGGCGCCCAGC
Organism: Streptomyces sp. NPDC017890; assembly: GCF_044328675.1. Classification (NCBI taxonomy): domain Bacteria; kingdom Bacillati; phylum Actinomycetota; class Actinomycetes; order Kitasatosporales; family Streptomycetaceae; genus Streptomyces; species Streptomyces sp. NPDC017890. The sequence continues at coordinate 237,095 of NZ_JBIRHU010000009.1, read as the reverse complement.
TCGACCGCCCTGCCGCAGTGGGCGATCCACGCGGCCATGCCCTCCGGAGTCGCGGAGACGTAGCCGTCGAGCGCCGTCAGGTAGGCCGCGCGCCCGAGTTCGGCGTGGCCGACCTCGGCGGGACAGACCGATTTCGGATCGAGACCACTGTTGATCAGGACGATCCGCGCGGCCGCGCGCGCGACCAGGCCGTTGTGCGAGGTGAAGGGGCGCAGTGCCAGCAGCTCACCGTGCACGACGGCAGCGGTCACCAACGCCGGCGCGGAACCGCCCGCCATGACCAACCCGGCCAGGCCGTCCAGGCGGCCGTGCATCTCCTCGGCGTCCGGCAGCGGTAGCCCGACGAGCGGCTCGTCCACCGGCTCGCCCTCCTGGCGGGGCCGGCCCACCTGGTCCGCCCCGGCCGCGGCCGCCACCAGGTGCAGCCGGGCCAGCACCCTCAGCGGCGACTGCCGCCAGACGGACAGCAGCTGCCCCGCCTCGGCGGTCAGCCGCAGGGCCGCGCCCACGGCACGTGCCTCGTCGTCACCGCTGAAGTCGGTCCGCCTGCGCACCTCCTCCAGTGCCCAGTCCGCCCCGGACAACGCCGCTGAGCCCCGGGCGCCGCGCAGTGCGGCCTCGGAGGTGATCTCGCTGCTGCGGCGCCGCATGATCCGGTGGCCGTAGACCCGGTCCACGGCCTTGCGCACGGACTCCACGGACTCGGCCACGCCGGGCAGTGCGCCCAGGGCCGCGAGCGGATCGGCGGTCGCGCCTGTCGTACTCATGAGTACGACCCTACGCATCCCGACGCCACACCCCACGAACGAGTGGTCTTCTTCACGTTCACCCGGCCCCTCGCGCCACTGACAGCCATGACGTCACTACTCTTGGTGAACATGAAAATTGCTTTCGTCGGGAAGGGCGGCAGCGGCAAGACCACTCTGTCCTCCCTGTTCATCCGCCATCTCGCCGCCACCGGTGCACCCGTCGTCGCGGTCGACGCCGACATCAACCAGCATCTGGGAGTCGCGCTGGGACTCGACGAGGCGGCGGCCTCGATGCCCGCGATGGGCGAGCACCTCGCGCTGATCAAGGACTACCTGCGCGGGACGAACCCGCGCATCGCCTCCGCGGGCAAGATGATCAAGACGACTCCGCCCGGCGACGGCTCGCGCCTACTGCGGTTGTGCGAGGACAACCCGGTCTACGACGCCTGTGCCCGACTGGTGGAACTCGACGGCGGGGCCGTCCGTTTGATGGTCACCGGGCCCTTCACGGACGCCGACCTGGGAGTCGCCTGCTACCACTCCAAGACGGGAGCGGTGGAGCTGTTCCTGAATCACCTGGTCGACGGCCGTGACGAGTACGTCGTGGTCGACATGACCGCGGGCTCGGACTCGTTCGCCTCCGGCATGTTCACCCGCTTCGACATCACGTTCCTCGTCGCCGAGCCGACCCGGAAGGGGATCTCCGTCTACCGCCAGTACAAGGAGTACACCCGCGATTTCGGCGTCACCCTGAAGGTCGTCGGCAACAAGGTGCAGGGTCGGGACGACCTCGACTTCCTCCGCGAACAGGTCGGGGACGACCTGCTGGTGACCATCGGGCACTCGGACTGGGTGCGCGCCATGGAGAAGGGCCGGCCGCCCCGGTTCGACCTCCTGGAGGAGCCCAACCGCCGTGCGCTGTGCACCCTGCACACGGCCGTCGCCGCGGCGTACGAGGTGCGGGACTGGGAGCGCTACACACGCCAGATGACCCACTTCCACCTGAAGAACGCCCACAGCTGGGGCAACGAGCGCACCGGGGTCGACCTGGCGGCGCAGGTCGACCCCGGGTTCGTCCTCGGCGAGGGTCTCGCCGCCTCGGCGTGACGACACCCTCGCCGGTCCCCGCCGTTCCCCGCCGGGGCGGTTACGGCTTGGCGGCCGGCGCCCCGGGCACGCCCTTCGGCGCCGGCGCGGGGGCGGCCGAGAGGAAGGACGCCCAGCCCTTCTTCGGGGCCTCGCCGACGTCCAGCGTGCGCAGCTTCTTCAGGACTTTCGGGTCCTGGGCGTCCAGCCAGTCCACGAGTTGCCGGAAAGAGACGCAGCGCACCTCGTCCTTGGTGCACACCTCCTCGACGACCTCCTCGATGGCACGCATGTACGTACCGCCGTTCCAGGACTCGAAGTGGTTGCCGATGATCAGGGGCGCCCGGTTGCCGTCGTAGGCCCGCTGGAAGCCCTGGAGCAGGCCGTCGCGCATCTGGTCGCCCCAGAGCTCGTGCTTCGCGGGGTCGCCCTGGGTAGTGGTGCCCGACTGGTTGACCATGAAGTTGTAGTCCATGGTGAGCTGCTCGAAGGTGTGCCCGGGGAACGGCACGAGCTGCATCGACAGGTCCCACAGCTCTTGCTTCTTCTTCGGCCAGACCTGGTTGTTCACGCCGCTGCTGTCATAGCGGAAACCCATCTCACCGGCGGCCCGCACGAAGTTCTTCTGACCTTCCAGACACGGGGTGCGGGCACCGATCAGCTCTTTGTCGTAGTCGAAGGGGAGAGGTGGCGCGTTCTTCGTCCCCGTGTTGCTCTTCCAGGTCTTCACGAACCGCTTGGCCTGCTGGATCTCGTCTTTCCACTCCGCGACGGACCACTCGCCGACTCCGCCGCCGCTGCCGCAGAAGTGACCGTTGAAGTGGGTGCCGATCTCGTTGCCCTCCAGCCACGCCAGTCGCAGCTGCTCGACGGTGTCGGCGATGCCCTGCTCGTCGTTGAAGCCGATGTCGGAGCGGCCCGGGGAGTGCTGCGGCGGCCGGTACAGGTCCCGCTTCTCCTCCGGCAGCATGTACACGCCGCTCAGGAAGTACGTCATCGTCGCGTCGTTCTCCTTGGCCACTTCACGGAAGTGGGAGAACAGCTTCTGACTGTCCTCGCCCGCACCGTCCCAGGAGAACACCACGAACTGCGGCGGCTGCTGGCCGGGCTTGAGACGTTCGGGCCGGGACAGGTGCGGCTGGGCCCCCGTGTACGCGGTGGAACCGTCACCGATCAGCCGGACGGCGTGCTCGGGTGCGGGCGCCGCTTTCCCCTTCTCCTTCTGCGGACCGTTCGTCCCTTCACCGGAACCGGTGCCGATCGCGCAACCGGCGAGCGACGCGGCGCAGACCGCGGCGGCTACCGCGGTGCGCGCGGTGATCCTGTGGGTGGCGGCCATGTTCCGCCCACCTTCTTCCTTCTCTCGGGCCAACGCCGACGAGGCGATGTCGGGTGCTGAACCGGGATGTGCCGTCAGCGCCGTCAAGGTGGCACGAATGCGAGAAGGAATTAGTACGACAAGCCGATGAAATACCCGATTCACTCGCTTGAGCGGTCTATTACTCCATTTGCGCGAAAAGTCTATGCCTTCCCTTTACTCTGGATTACGATCTGTTTACCGAGCGCGACAATCGAGTCTCGGTGAGTGCTCGGTGAGCGTTCGCCGAGTAATCGGTGAGTGCTCGGCGAGTACTCGGCATCGCGCCGCTGTGCGCCGTGACCCACGGCAGTGAGCCGTCCCCGCCCAGCGGTGGGCCAACCATGACCGCGACCGCGCGCAGCCCCGGAGGAGACGAGAAACATGTCAGCCTGCGTACCCGCCCGCGCCGAATCGGCCCGAACCAAGCACGTCCATCCGCCCCACAGCCCGCCGCCCCGTGGCCCACGGCGCTTCCGCGTCGCGAGCGCCGACCTGTCGGCCTCGATCGCGGTCTTCCTGATCGCCCTGCCGCTCTCCCTCGGCATCGCCCTCGCCACCGGCGCCCCACTCCAGGCCGGTCTCGTCGCGGCCGCGGTGGGCGGAATCGTCGTCGGATGGCTCGGCGGCTGCCCACTCCAGGTCAGCGGCCCCGCCGCCGGACTCACCGTGGTCACCGCCGACCTCATCGTGCGCTACGGATGGCGTACGACCTGTGCCATCACCGTGCTTGCCGGTCTCGCTCAGCTGGGCCTCGGCTGTCTGCGCGTGGCGCGCTCCGCGCTCGCCGTCAGCCCCGCCATCGTGCACGGCATGCTCGCCGGCATCGGCGTCACCATCGCCGTCGCCCAGCTGCACATCGTCCTCGGCGGCACCCCCCAGAGTTCCGTGCCCGACAACCTGCGCGCCCTGCCCGCACAGTTGGCGAGCCCGAGACCCGCCGACCTGGCGGTGAGCGTGCTGACCCTGTCCCTGCTGCTGCTCTGGCCGCGTGTCCCCGGCCGGGCCGGGCAGCTCCTGGGCAAGATCCCCGCCGCCCTGGTCGCCGTCGCCGGCGCCACCGTTGTCGCGGCCCTCGCCGGGCTCCGCCTGCCCAAGGTGGACCTGCCGTCCTGGAGCAGCCACGCCCTGGCCACACTGCCCGACGGCCCCGTGCTCGGCCTCGTCGCCGCCGTCCTCACCACCACGCTGGTGTGCAGTGTGCAGTCACTGCTCGGCGCGGTCGCCGTGGACAAGCTGGTCGCCGCCCGGCCGGGCCTGAGCGGTCGCGTCAAACGCTCCGACCTCGACCGCGAGCTGCTCGGACAGGGCGCCGCCAACATCGTCTCCGGATCGCTCGGCGGACTGCCCATCGCCGGTGTGGCCGTGCGCAGTTCCGCGAATGTGGGGGCGGGCGCCGTCAGCCGGAACTCCACGATGCTGCACGGCGTTCTCGTAGTGATCGCCGCACTGCTGATGGTCCCGGCGCTGGAGCTCATCCCGCTCGCCGCACTCGCCTCCCTGGTCATGGCCGTCGGCCTCAAGATGGTCTCCCTGAACCACATCCGAACGGTCACCCGCCACCGTGAGGTGCTGGTCTACGCGGTCACCACCTGCGGCGTGGTGTTCCTCGGCGTCCTGGAGGGCGTCGCACTGGGCATCGCCGTGGCCGTCGGCGTCGCCCTGCACCGCCTGACCCGCACCCGGATCACGCACGACGAGACGGAAGGAGTCCACCACGTACATGTCCGAGGCCAGTTGACGTTCCTCGCGGTGCCGAGACTCAGCCGGGTCCTGCATCACGTCCCCCCGGGGGCCTCCGGTGTCGTGGAGCTGGACGGATCGTTCATGGACCACGCGGCGTACGAGACGCTGCAGGACTGGCAGAAGGCACACACCGCGCAAGGCGGCTCCGTCGACATCACCGGCCGCCGTCCCGGCATCCGCATCTCCGAACCGGCCGATGTGGACGGCTGCCGTTGCCGCCCTTGGACGCCCTGGCGCAACCACCAGTGCGAGCGTCCGCAGCCGGCACCACCGCCCGGCACCGGCCGGCAGGACGACACCGAACAGGCCTCCGGGGCGACGACCGGCCCGAGCGGTGCCGACGGTCCGGGCAAGCGCACCGCCTCCGGTGGTCCTGGCCGGCCCACCGGAGCCAGCGGACGGGAACTGGCGCGTGGCATCAGCGCGTTCCAGCGCAACACCGCCCCGCTGATGCGCCGCGAACTGGCCCGGCTGGCCCGTGAGGGACAACAGCCCTCCCAGCTCTTTTTGACCTGCGCCGACTCGCGGGTGGTCACGTCGATGATCACCTCCAGCGGCCCCGGCGACCTCTTCGTCGTACGCAACGTGGGCAATCTCGTGCCACTGCCCGGCGAGGAGAGCGGCGACGATTCGGTGGCCGCCGCGATCGAGTACGCGGTGGACATCCTGAAGGTGCGGTCCATCACGGTGTGCGGGCACTCCGGGTGCGGCGCCATGCAGGCACTGCTCAGCGCCGAGCCCGGGGGGGCGCAGACGCCGCTCAAGCGGTGGCTGCGGCACGGGCTGCCGAGCCTGGAGCGCATGCCCGAGGACGCCCGGCCCCGGCTGGCCGGACGTCGGCCCACCGACGCGGCCGAGCGGCTCTGCCTGGCCAACGTGGTCCAGCAGTTGGAGCACCTGCGCGCACACGACGCGGTGTCCCGGGCAATGCGCGCGGGGGACCTGGAGCTGCACGGCATGTACTTCCACGTGGGTGAGGCGCAGGCGTACCTGCTCTCCGAGGACGCCGAGCGCGCCGGGGACGGAGTGTTCGAGCTGGTCCTGGAGACCGATCTGACCGCCTGAGCGGTAGGGGGAGCCGGGCGCGGGGAGTGTGAGCGGCGTTACAGACGCTGAACCCCGCGCCCTCGGCATCCGTGGGTACGTGTGGGTACGGATGAGCACTGGTCACGAAGGCGGGCAACCTTCCGACAGGTCTAAACCAATTAGCCGTCGGCCCTTGTCATCGGCCCCCCGGGTCTGATGAGGTGTGGCCTGGGACACAACGGACAACCCTGAGAACGGGAGATGTCGTGAGCAACGAATCCTTGGCCAACCTGCTCAAGGAAGAGCGCAGGTTCGCGCCCCCCGCCGACCTGGCCGCCAACGCCAACGTCACGGCGGAGGCGTACGAACGGGCCAAGGCTGACAGGCTCGGCTTCTGGGCCGAGCAGGCCCGCCGACTGACCTGGGCGAAGGAGCCGACCGAGACGCTCGACTGGTCGAACCCGCCGTTCGCCAAGTGGTTCAAGGACGGCACGCTGAACGTCGCCTACAACTGCGTGGACCGGCACGTGGAGGCCGGCCACGGCGACCGCGTCGCCATCCACTTCGAAGGCGAGTCCGGCGACAGCCGCGCCATCACCTACGCGCAGCTCAAGGACGAGGTCTCCAGGGCCGCCAACGCCCTGCTGGAGCTGGGCGTGCAGAAGGGCGACCGGGTCGCGATCTACATGCCGATGATCCCCGAGACGGCGATCGCGATGCTGGCCTGCGCCCGCATCGGCGCCGCGCACTCGGTCGTCTTCGGCGGCTTCTCCTCGGACGCCCTCGCCACCCGCATCCAGGACGCCGACGCCCGCGTCGTCATCACCGCCGACGGCGGCTACCGGCGCGGCAAGCCGTCCGCGCTCAAGCCGGCCGTCGACGAGGCCGTCGAGCGTGCGGGCATCGTCGAGCACGTGCTCGTCGTCCGCCGCACCGGCCAGGACGTCGCCTGGGACGACTCCCGCGACAAGTGGTGGCACGAGACCGTCGACGGGCAGTCCGCCGAGCACACGCCGGAGGCGTTCGACGCGGAGCACCCGCTGTTCATCCTGTACACGTCCGGTACGACGGGCAAGCCCAAGGGCATCCTGCACACCTCCGGCGGCTACCTCACCCAGACGGCGTACACGCACTGGGCCGTCTTCGACCTCAAGCCGGAGACCGACGTCTTCTGGTGCACCGCCGACGTCGGCTGGGTCACCGGGCACTCCTACATCGTCTACGGTCCGCTCGCCAACGGTGCGACGCAGGTCATGTACGAGGGCACCCCGGACACCCCGCACCAGGGCCGGTTCTGGGAGATCGTGCAGAAGTACGGCGTGACGATCCTCTACACCGCGCCCACCGCGATCCGGACGTTCATGAAGTGGGGCGACGACATCCCCGCGAAGTTCGACCTGTCCTCGCTGCGCGTTCTCGGCTCGGTCGGCGAGCCGATCAACCCCGAGGCGTGGATCTGGTACCGCAAGAACATCGGCGCCGACGCCACCCCGGTCGTCGACACCTGGTGGCAGACCGAGACCGGCGCGATGATGATCACGCCGCTGCCGGGCGTCACGGACGCCAAGCCGGGCTCCGCCCAGCGCGCGCTGCCCGGTATCTCGGCGACCGTCGTCGACGACGAGGCGAACGAGGTGCCGAACGGTGGTGGCGGCTACCTGGTCCTCACCGAGCCGTGGCCGTCGATGCTCCGCACCATCTGGGGAGACGACCAGCGGTTCATCGACACCTACTGGTCGCGTTTCGAGGGCAAGTACTTCGCCGGTGACGGCGCCAAGAAGGACGACGACGGCGACATCTGGCTGCTGGGCCGGGTCGACGACGTGATGCTGGTCTCCGGCCACAACATCTCCACCACCGAGGTCGAGTCGGCGCTGGTCTCCCACCCGTCGGTCGCCGAGGCGGCCGTGGTCGGCGCGGCGGACGAGACGACCGGGCAGGCGATCGTGGCCTTCGTGATCCTGCGCGGCACGGCGGCGGAGACCGAGACCCTGGTCGCCGACCTGCGGGGTCACGTCGGCGCCACCCTCGGCCCGATCGCCAAGCCCAAGCGGATCCTGCCGGTGGCCGAGCTGCCGAAGACGCGCTCCGGCAAGATCATGCGGCGCCTGCTGCGCGACGTGGCGGAGAACCGGCAGCTCGGGGACGTCACCACCCTGACCGACTCCACCGTCATGGACCTCATCCAGACGAAGCTCCCGGCGGCACCCAGCGAGGACTGAGCCACCTGCTCCCAGGGCACCCGGCGGGAGATACGCCGGGTGCTCTTCTGGTGCGCATCAGTTTTGGTACACATCAGTCCGATACGCCCCATTACGCACCGTCGCGTAGATCACCCGGCACCCTCGCCGCAGGTTAGGTAGGCTAAGGAACGCGTAAGAGATCCAACAAGAACACTCAATCAGATCTTCGAACGAGGTCCTCGAAACAAGGTCCTCGAACCTCGAAGCAGGTCCTCGAAGACCCTCATGGTGCGCCGGGAAGTCTGGTCGGCATGTGACACGTGCTGCCCATCGACCGGAGGTCCTCCCCAATGCCCGCGCCCCGCACCCCCCGCAAGGTCTTCGGACGTCTGTCCCTCCCGGAGCGGAACTACGTCGCGGACGCGCTGCGCACCGAGACCGTCGGCGGCGTCCTGCTGCTCATCGCCGCGGTCGCCGCGCTGGTGTGGGCGAACATACCGGCGCTGAGCGACAGCTACGAGAGCGTCAGCCACTTCCACTTCGGCCCCCAGTCCCTCGGCCTGGACCTGTCGGTCGCGCACTGGGCCGCCGACGGGCTGCTCGCGATCTTCTTCTTCGTGGCCGGCATCGAGCTCAAGCGCGAGCTCGTCGCCGGTGACCTGAAGGACCCGAAGGCCGCCGCGCTCCCGGTGGTGGCGGCGCTGTGCGGCATGGCCGTACCGGCGCTGGTCTACACGCTCACCAACACCGCCGGCGGCGGATCCCTGGCCGGCTGGGCCGTACCCACCGCCACCGACATCGCCTTCGCGCTCGCCGTACTCGCCGTCATCGGCACGTCCCTGCCGAGCGCCCTGCGCGCCTTCCTCCTGACGCTCGCGGTCGTCGACGACCTCTTCGCCATCCTGATCATCGCGGTCTTCTTCACCGAGTCGATCGACTTCGCCGCGCTCGGTGGCGCGGTCGTCGGCCTCGTCGTCTTCTGGCTGCTGCTCCGCAAGGGCGTCCGCGGCTGGTACCTGTACGTCCCGCTCGGCCTCGTGATCTGGGGGCTGATGTACAACAGCGGCGTCCACGCCACCATCGCCGGCGTCGCGATGGGCCTGATGCTGCGCTGCCACACCCGCGAGGGCGAGCGGCACTCCCCCGGCGAGCACATCGAGCACCTCGTACGCCCCCTGTCGGCGGGCCTGGCCGTGCCGCTGTTCGCGCTGTTCAGCGCGGGTGTCGCACTCTCGGGCGGCGCGCTCGCCGACGTGTTCGCCAAGCCTGAGACCCTCGGTGTCGTGCTCGGGCTCGTCGTCGGCAAGACGCTGGGCATCTTCGGTGGCACCTGGCTGACGGCGCGCTTCACCCGGGCCTCGCTCAGCGACGACCTCGAGTGGGCCGACGTGTTCGCGGTGGCGACCCTGGCCGGCATCGGGTTCACCGTCTCGCTGCTCATCGGCGAGCTGGCCTTCGAGGGCGACGCGGCGATGACGGGCCAGGTCAAGGCCGCCGTCCTCACCGGCTCGCTCATCGCGGCGGCCCTGGCGACGGTGCTGCTGAAGATACGGAACGCCAAGTACCGCAAGATGATCGCGGACGAGGAGCGCGACGACGACCTCAGCGGCGTCCCGGACATCTACGAGGAGGACGACCCGGCGTACCACCTGCGCGTGGCCGCGATCTACGAGAAGAAGGCCGCCGAGCACCGCCGGATCGCCGACGAGATGGAGTCGGCACGGCTTGCCGAAGTGCCGGGCGGGGCAGGCGACGAGGGCGACGGTCCGGCATGATCTGACGAGACGGTACAGAAGACGGACCGTACGCGGTCGGGCCGCAGCAGCCAGGCAGCGCCCCGCAGCCACGGAACCGTACGCAGATGAGCCAGCAGAAGAGGGAGACCGCGATGAGCGCACCCGACGGCAGCCCGGTCGGCACCGAACGCAGCATCGGCCAGCTGTTCGCCTCGGCGACCACCGAAATGTCGGCGCTCGTGCACGACGAGATCGCGCTGGCCAAGGCGCAGCTGAGGCAGGACGTCAAGCGCGGGGCGACGAGCGGCGGCGCGTTCTCGCTGGCCGGGGCCGTTCTGGTGTTCTCGCTGCCGATGCTGAGCTTCGCGCTGGCCTACGGCATCCGGACCTGGAGCGGCTGGAACCTCGCGGTCTGCTTCCTGCTGTCCTTCGCGGCGAACGTCCTCGTCGCGGCCCTCCTCGCGCTGATCGGCATCGTCTTCGCGAAGAAGGCCAAGAAGGGCCGGGGTCCGCAGAAGGTCGCCGCCTCGGTGAAGCAGTCGGCGGGCGTGCTGCAGAACGCCAAGCCGCACCCGCGGCCGGAGCTGCCCGCGGACCGGTCCCCCGAAGCCATCGAGGCTGTGGCACGCTCGACCTCATGACGGACCCCGCCACCCCCATGGGGCAGTCCCCATCGGCGCAGCACCCCGCCTCGGCCGTACGCCTCGGCATTCCGGGCGGGCACGAGGTGACCCACCGGGACGTCGCCGCCAACGGCGCCCGCTTCCACATCGCCGAGCTGGGTGACGGGCCGCTGGTGCTGCTGCTGCACGGCTTCCCGCAGTTCTGGTGGACCTGGCGGCACCAACTGGTGGCCCTGGCGGACGCCGGTTTCCGCGCGGTCGCCATGGACCTGCGCGGCGTCGGCGGCAGCGACCGCACCCCGCGCGGCTACGACCCCGCAGGCCTCGCCCTCGACATCACCGGCGTGATCCGCTCGCTCGGCGAGCCGGACGCCGCACTGGTCGGCCACGACCTGGGCGGCTACCTGGCCTGGACGGCCGCCGCGATGCGGCCCAAGCTCGTGCGGCGGCTCGCGGTCTCGTCGATGCCGCACCCCCGGCGCTGGCGCTCGGCCATGCTCGGTGACGTCCGCCAGACCCGGGCGGGGTCCTACGTCTGGGGGTTCCAGCGCCCCTGGATCCCGGAGCGTCAACTGACCGCGGACGACGGCGCGCTGGTCGGCCGGCTGCTCCACGACTGGTCGGGGCCGCGGTCACTGGACGACGAGGCGGTGGAGGCCTACCGCCGCGCCATGTGCATTCCCTCCACGGCGCACTGCTCGGTCGAGCCGTACCGCTGGATGGTGCGTTCCCTGGCCCGTCCCGACGGCATCCAGTTCTACCGCCGGATGAAGCGGCCGGTGCGCGTGCCGACGCTGCATCTGCACGGTTCGCTGGACCCCGTGATGCGGACCCGGAGTGCGGCGGGGTCGGGGCAGTACGTCGAAGCGCCGTACCGATGGCGCCTGTTCGACGGCCTGGGGCACTTCCCGCACGAAGAGGACCCGGTCGCCTTCTCCACCGAGCTGATCAACTGGCTGAAGGACCCCGAACCCGATCGGTGACCGATGCGCTCGACCAGTGACCGATGCGCTGGACCGGTGACCGATGCGATCAACCGATGACCGCTCACCGACCATGAGCGACCGATCAATGACTCCTCGTGGCCGAAGGAACGCTCTCCAACCCTCGAACCGGAACGCTTGTCCTATGAACGGCCACTTGCCCGGCGCATAGGCCAATTGGCGGCCCTGAGAACGGTTATCGACCTTGGGGCCGGGGCACACGTCGGGGTATGGGCTGGACGCACGACTACAGTGACGTAGCACGCGACGGCCGCTCCACGAGCGGCGTAAGCACCCACCGACGAGGAGGCCCCCCGCAACTGGCGGGTGCGGACCCACGGGTGGGCATCCCGCACATCCTGCGCCGCCGGGCCCGCTGGGTCTCCGTGCGCCTGCGCCATCCACGCGGCGTGAGCTGATCGCGGCGTGAGCTGACACCCCCGCGACACGCGCGCCACCCGACGCCGGGCTCCTAGAGCGCGCAGTCGTCGCTGTCCACCTGCTGGTTCGCGGTGCGGCCCTTGGCGATGTCCTCGCGGATCTCGTCCGCGGTGAGCGCGTAGCCGGTCTGGGCGTCGTCCAGGGACTTGGCGAACACCACGCCGTAGACCTCGCCCTCCGGGGTGAGCAGCGGTCCGCCGGAGTTGCCCTGACGGACCGTCGCGAACAGCGAGTAGACGTCGCGGTGGACGGTGTCGCGGTGGTAGATGTCCGGGCCGTTGGCCGTGATGCGCCCGCGCACGCGCGCGGCGCGGACGTCGTACGCCCCGTTCTCGGGGAAGCCCGCGACGATCGCACTGTCGTCACGGCTCGCGTCCTCGTCCGCGAACCGCAGCACGGGTGCGTCCAGCTCCGGTACGTCCAGTACGGCGATGTCGCGCCGCCAGTCGTAGAGGACGACCGTCGCGTCGTACGTCCTGCCCTCGCCGCCTATCTGCACCGTGGGCTCGTCCACGCCTCCCACGACATGGGCGTTGGTCATGACACGGCGCTCGTCGAAGACGAAGCCGGTGCCCTCCAGTACCTTGCCGCAGCCGGTGGCGGTGCCCATGACCTTGACGATGGAGCCCTTGGCACGGGCGGCGACCTGGCTGCCGGCCAGCGCCGGGTCCGGCGCCTGGACATCGGGGATCTGCTCGTTGGAGAACGGGCTGAAGACCTGTGGGAAACCGTTCTGCGCGAGGACGGAGGAGAAGTTCGTGAACCACGTGTCGGCCCGTGCGGGCAGCGCCCGGGAGACGCCCTGCAGCACCGTGGAGCTGCGGACCTCCTTGCCGAGTGTCGGCAGCGTGGTGCCGGCCAGCGCCGAACCGATCAGCCAGGCGACCAGGAGCATCGCCACGACGTTGACAAGGGCGCCGCCGGTGGCGTCGAGGGCGCGGGCCGGGGACCAGGTGATGTACCGGCGGAGCTTGTTCCCGAGGTGGGTGGTCAGGGCCTGGCCGACGGAGGCGCAGACGATGACGACCACGATCGCGACGACGGCGGCGGTCGTACTCACCTCCGCGTTGTCCGTCAGGACGTCCCAGACGACCGGTAGCAGATAGACGGCGACGAGACCGCCGCCGAGGAAACCGGTCACCGACAGGATGCCGACCACGAAACCCTGGCGGTAGCCGACGATCGCGAACCAGACGGCGGCCAGCAGCAACAGGATGTCCAGCACGTTCACTGATTCAAGCCCCGCCTCGTCGTCCTACGCTCACACCGGTCACCCTGTCATGACCGCCAGTCCAGCGGGACCTGCTTCTCCCTGTCCCAGGGCCGCTCCCAGCCCGCGAAGTGCAGCAACCGGTCGATGATGCCCGCGGTGAAGCCCCAGACGAGCGCTGATTCGACCAGGAACGCCGGGCCTCGATGGCCCCTGGGGTGGACGGCGGTGACTCTGTTGGCGGGGTCCGTGAGGTCGGCCACGGGGACGGTGAAGACCCGCGCGGTCTCGTTCGGGTCGACGACGCCGACCGGGGTGGGCTCGCGCCACCAGGCCAGCACCGGGGAGACGACGAAGCCGCTGACCGGGATGTAGAGCTTCGGCAGGACGCCGAAGAGCTGCACGCCGGCCGGGTCGAGCCCGGTCTCCTCCTCCGCCTCGCGCAGAGCGGCCCGCAGCGGCCCGTCACCCTGTGGATCACCGTCCTCGGGATCGAGGGCGCCGCCCGGGAAGGCCGGCTGACCGGCGTGGGAGCGCAGGGTGCCGGCCCGCTCCATGAGCAGCAGCTCGGGGCCGCGACCGCCCTCACCGCCGGCTCCGCCCCCGCGCGCGGGATCGCCGTCGCCGAACAGGATCAGTACGGCGGACTGGCGCCCGGCACCGTCCTCCGGCGGCAGGAAGCGGCTCAGCTGTCCGGGCTGCACCGTCTCGACGGCCCGCACCACCGGATCCAGCCAGCCGGGCAGGCCCTCCTTGCTGAGGATCCCGCCCCGCGTGTGCCCCTGCGTGTCGCTCGCCCGTGTCATCGCCACCCCCGTCCTGCCGATTCCAACGCCCGACGCCCCTGAGATCGTTCCGTCACCCGGCCCCCAGCGCAGGCGCCGGAGTGCCACCCGCGTCCAGGTAGGCCTGCGGCGGGTTCAGACGCTGGCCCGGGAATCCGCCCTTCTCGTACTTCAGCAGCTTCTTCGCCTTCTCCGGGTCCGTCTCGCCCTCGCCGTACGCCGGGCAGAGCGGGGCGATGGGGCAGGCGCCGCAGGCGGGCTTGCGGGCGTGGCAGATCCGGCGGCCGTGCCAGATCACGTGGTGCGAGAGGTCCGTCCAGTCGCTCTTGGGGAAGAGTGCGCCGACCGCGGCCTCGATCTTGTCCGGGTCGCTCTCGGCGGTCCACTGCCACCGGCGCACCAGGCGCTGGAAGTGGGTGTCCACGGTGATCCCGGGGCGGCCGAACGCGTTGCCGAGGACGACGAAGGCGGTCTTGCGGCCGACGCCGGGCAGTTTGACGAGGTCCTCGAGACGCCCGGGGACCTCACCGCCGAAGTCCTCCGCCAAGGCCTTGGACAGCCCTATGACCGACTTGGTCTTGGCCCGGAAGAAGCCGGTCGGGCGCAGGATCTCCTCGACCTCCTCGGGGTTGGCGGCGGCCAGGTCCTCGGGGGTCGGGTACTTGGCGAAGAGGGCGGGCGTCGTCTGGTTGACGCGCAGGTCGGTGGTCTGGGCGGACAGCACCGTGGCCACGACCAGTTGGAACGGGTTCTCGAAGTCCAGCTCCGGGTGCGCGTACGGGTAGACCTCCGCGAGCTCGCGGTTGATACGGCGGGCGCGGCGGACCAGCGCGGTACGCGACTCGTCACGCGGCGTCTTCGGAGCGACGGTCTCCGCCGGGGCGACGCCCTTGACCGCGGCGGTGGCCTTCTTGGGGACGACGGCGGGCTTCCTGGCGGGCGCCTGCTTCCTCACGGGCGCAGGGCGCTTGCCCGAGGCCGCCTTCTTCGCGGGCACGGCCTTGAGCTCGGACGCCGCCTTCTTCGCGGGCGCCGACCTGCTCTCGGATGCCGCCTTGCTCTCGGATGCCGCCTTCTTCGCAGGCGCCGACTTCTTCGCAGATGCCGACTTGCTCTCGGATGCCGGGTCGTTCTCGGCGTTCTTCTTCACGGCACCCTTCTTCGCAGTCACCCTCTTGGCAGGCGTCGCCTTCTTTGTTGCTTTCGCCGTTTTCCTACCGCCAACGGGGCCCTGTTCGCCCACAGCGGAATCACGACGTGCACCCACCCGCGCAGCCCCCTCGGCCTGTGCTCTCACCGGCGATTTGGACACCCGGCCAGCCTACGGCCCGGCACCGACATCTGCCCCGGACCGCGAAGATCGGCGTCCAATTGGACCCCTGCCGCGTACCCCAGGACACCAGTGCGGCATCCTTGTGACAGATCACACTGTTTGGACTGTCCGGCAAAATGGGCACCACGGACCCCTGGTACACCGGGGGAACAAGATCCTCTGAGCCGGTCGACAAGGAGAGAACTCGTGGACGACGTTCTGCGGCGCAACCCGCTCTTCGCGGCGCTCGACGACGAGCAATCCGCGGAGCTCCGCGCCTCCATGAGTGAGGTGACCCTCGCCCGCGGCGACACGCTGTTCCACGAGGGGGATCCCGGAGACCGCCTCTATGTGGTCACCGAGGGCAAGGTCAAGCTCCACCGCACGTCCCCCGACGGGCGCGAGAACATGCTGGCCGTCGTCGGCCCCAGTGAGCTGATCGGCGAACTGTCGCTCTTCGACCCGGGCCCGCGCACGGCCACCGGCACCGCGCTGACCGAGGTCAAGCTGCTCGCCCTCGGCCACGGCGACCTCCAGCCCTGGCTGAACGTCCGCCCCGAGGTGGCCACCGCGCTGCTGCGCGCGGTCGCCCGCCGCCTGCGCAAGACCAACGACGCCATGTCCGACCTCGTCTTCTCGGACGTTCCCGGCCGTGTCGCCCGCGCCCTGCTGGACCTGTCCCGCCGTTTCGGCGTGCAGTCCGAGGAGGGCATCCACGTCGTGCACGACCTGACGCAGGAGGAGCTGGCCCAGCTGGTCGGCGCGTCCCGTGAGACGGTCAACAAGGCGCTCGCGGACTTCGCCCAGCGCGGCTGGCTCCGCCTGGAGGCCCGCGCGGTGATCCTGCTGGACGTGGAACGGCTGGCCAAGCGCTCGCGCTGAGCGCCCCGCCCCTACTCGGGCAGCTGGATGAGCCCGTGCTCGCCCAGGTACTCCAGTTGCGCCCGCACCGACAGTTCCGCCGCCGGCCACAGCGAGCGGTCGACGTCCGCGTACACGTGGGCGACGACCTCTCCCGGCGTCAGGTAGCCGTCCTCCACGGCCGTCTCGACCTGGGCGAGGCGATGGGCGCGGTGGGCGAGGTAGTACTCCACGGCGCCCTGGGCGTCCTCCAGGACGGGACCGTGGCCCGGGAGCACCGTGTGCACCCCGTCGTCGGCCGTGAGCGACCTGAGCCTGCGCAGGGAGTCCAGGTAGTCGCCGAGGCGGCCGTCCGGGTGGGCCACCATCGTCGTACCGCGGCCCAGGATGGTGTCGCCCGTCAGCACCGCCCGGTCCGCCGGGAGATGGAAGCACAGGGAGTCGGCCGTGTGCCCGGGGGTCGGTACGACCCTCAGCTCCAGGCCGCCGACCCCGATCACGTCACCGGCGGCCAGCCCCTCGTCGCCCAGCCGTAGCGCCGGGTCCAGGGCCCGTACGTTCGTGCGCGTCAGCTCGGCGAAGCGCGCGGCGCCCTCCGCGTGGTCCGGGTGACCGTGCGTCAGCAGCGTCAGCGCGACGCGCTTGCCGGCCCGCTCCGCGGTCTCCATGACGTGCCGCAGGTGCGTGTCGTCCAGCGGGCCCGGGTCGACCACGACGGCCAGGCCGGAGTCCGGCTCGGCGAGGATCCAGGTGTTCGTCCCGTCCAGGGTCATCGCGGAGGCGTTCGGCGCGAGGACGTTCACCGCGCGCGCGGTGGCCGGCCCCGAGAGGACTCCGCCCCGCGGCTGTCCGGGCAGTGCCGCTGCGTCCGTCATGCGAGGGCTCCCCCGGTCGGGTCGGATGGTGTCGCCGGCGCCTGTGCCGTGCTCGGGACGTGCTTGGTGAACTCGTCGTGCCCCGGCCAGGAGAGCACGATCCCGTCCCCGGTCAGCCGCGCCTCGGCCAGTACGGGTGTCATGTCGCGGCCCGGAGCCGACGCGAGCGCCTCGGCCGCCGTACGGCACTCCGCCAGGCCGCGCAGGGTCGCGATGGTCGGCGGCATCATCAGCAGCTCGCCCTTGTCGTACCCGGCAGCCGCGTCGGCCGGGGTGATCCACACCGTGCGGTCGGCCTCCGTGGAGGCGTTGCGGGTGCGCTGTCCCTCGGGAAGGGCGGCCACGAAGAACCACGTGTCGTAGCGCCGGGACTCGAACTCCGGGGTGATCCAGCGGGCCCAGGCGCCCAGCAGGTCGGAGCGCAGGACGAGGCCCCGGCGGTCCAGGAACTCCGCGAAGGACAGCTCACGGCCGACCAGGGCGGCTCGGTCCGCCTCCCATTGCGCACCGGTCGTGTCGCCGGCCACCGAGTCGCCGGTCGGACCGGCGAGCAGGACGCCGGCCTCCTCGTACGTCTCGCGTACGGCCGCGCAGACGATCGCCTGGGCGCCCGCCTCGTCGACGCCGAGCCGGTCCGCCCACCACGCGCGCGTGGGGCCCGCCCAGCCGATGACACGGTCGTCGTCGCGCGGGTCGACCCCGCCGCCCGGGTAGGCGTACGCGCCCCCGGCGAACGCCATGGAGGTGCGGCGGCGCAGCATGTGGACGGCGGGGCCTGTCCCGGTGCTTGTGCCCGTGCCTGCCCCGGCCCCGGCGGCGGTGTCCTTGAGAAGCATGACGGTGGCCGCGCGTTTCGGGGTGACCGGGGTGAGTGTGCCGGCCGCCAGCGCGCGGATGCGGTCCGGCCACTCCGGGGGATACCACTGACCGTTCGCCTGACCGTCCGCCTGGTCATTCGCCTGATCATTCGCCTGACCGTTCGCCATGGCCGGAGGCTATCCGGTGACGGGCGGATGTTCGAGCGTCTCCGGGGCTGGACGTGCGTCAGGAGGGCAGCGCGGCCAGCCATTCGGTGAGGAGCCGGTTCGTCTCCTCGGGGCGCTCCTGCTGGAGCCAGTGGCCGCAGTCGCCGAGGAGGTGCGAGGCGGTCAGGCCGGGCAGGGTGGCCGGATACGCCTCGATCGCGTCGGACAGCCAGGTGGTGGAGGCGTCCCGGTCGCCGCCGAGGAACAGGGAGGGCTGGGTGATGGGGGCGCCGTGGTGGGCGGCCAGGTCGGCCCAGTCGCGGTCCATGTTGCGGTAGCGGTTGAGGGCGCCGGTCAGGCCGGTGCGCTCGAACTCCCCGGCGTAGACGTCCAGCTCCTCCTCGGTGAGCCAGGAGGGCAGCCGCCCGGCGGCCGGGAACCGGTCGCGCATCCGGCCGCCGGGGGCGACGAAGTGCGGGTCGGGTGCCTCCGGGGCGGGCATGGTGTCGGCGGACAGGGTGGCGTAGAGGCCGGCGAGCCAGCCGCGCACGTCGGGTTCGATCTCGGCCTCGGCCCGGCCGGGCTCCTGGAAGTAGGAGACGTAGAACTCCTGCCCGGCGAACGGGCCGTCGGGGTCGCTCATGCCGGCGAAGACCTCGCTGGGTTTCGGGCCGCCCGGCGGGGTGTACGGCACGCTCAGCAGGCCGACCGCGCGGAACACGTCGGGCCGCAGCAGCGCGGAGTGCGCGGCGATGTTCGCGCCCCAGTCGTGCCCGATGACCACGGCGGAGCGCTCACCCAGGGCCTCCACCACGGCGACGTTGTCCGCCACCAGGTCGAGCATCCGGTACGCCTCCACCGCGTCGGGCCGCGAGGAGCGCCCGTAGCCGCGTACGTCGATGGCGACGGCGCGGAAGCCCGCGGCGGCCAGCGCGGGGAGCTGGCGGCGCCAGGAGTACCAGGACTCGGGGAAGCCGTGGACGAGCAGGACCAGCGGCCCGCTGCCCTGCTCCACCAGGTGGATCCGGCCGGCCGGACCGGGCACCATGCGGTGGACCGGCTCGCGGACGGGTTCGCCGACCGGCTCGTGGACCGGCTCGCGGACAGGCTGGTGGCCCGGCTGGGGCTCCGGCACGTCGGCGGGCTGCCGGCCGGTCGCGGGTGTCTGTGGCTGCGGCATGGCTCCTCCTGGCAGGTGTGGTCGGTCCGGTGCCGTGCCGGAACGGGCCGGCACCTGGCAGGTTCCCGCTCCGCACGGGCCACCGCAAGCGATCTTGCGGGAGCGCGGCCGGGGCGGCGAGGTTTGTTGCCACCCCGGCAACGCGCACGCCCCCGTGGGGTCACCGCGCGCCCCGGTGTCACCCGTACGGCGTCGTCCTACGCCTGGACGAGCTCCACCTGGACCTCGACCTCCACCGGCGCGTCCAGCGGCAGTACCGCCACGCCGACCGCGCTGCGGGCGTGGACGCCCTTGTCGCCGAGGACCGCGCCGAGGAGTTCGCTGGCGCCGTTGATCACGGCCGGCTGGCCGGTGAAGTCGGACGCGGACGCGACGAAGCCGACGACCTTCACCACGCGCGCGACGCGGTCGAGGTCACCGGCGACGGACTTCACGGCGGCCAGGGCGTTCAGCGCGCAGGTGCGCGCCAGTTCCTTGGCCTCGTCCGGCGTGACCTCGGCGCCCACCTTGCCGGTGACCTGGAGCTTGCCGTCGATCATCGGCAGCTGGCCGGAGGTGTACACGTACGGGCCGGACTGCACGGCCGGCTGGTAGGCGGCCAGCGGCGGAACGACCTCGGGCAGTGTCAGGCCGAGCTCGGCCAGCTTCGCCTCGACGGCGCTCACGCCTGCTTCTCCCGCTTCAGGTAGGCCACGAGTTGCTCGGGTTTGTTCGGCCCGGGCACGACCTGGACGAGCTCCCAGCCGTCCTCGCCCCAGGTGTCCAGAATCTGCTTCGTGGCATGGACGAGCAGCGGCACGGTTGCGTATTCCCACTTGGTCATGTGGCCGACTCTAGCCGTTGCCCGGAGCCCCTCGGCGGGCCGACCGGGACGGCGTTGTCCACAGCCCCGGGCGTACTCGGCGCGCGGACTGGTTACGCTCGAATACGTGAGCAGGCTCCAGGTCGTCAGCGGCAAGGGCGGAACCGGCAAGACCACGGTGGCCGCGGCCCTCGCGCTGGCCCTGGCCACCGAGGGGAAGCGCGCGCTTCTCGTCGAGGTCGAGGGTCGCCAGGGCATCGCGCAGCTCTTCGAAACGGAGGCGCTGCCTTATGAGGAGCGGAAGATCGCGGTCGCTCCCGGGGGCGGGGAGGTGTACGCCCTCGCCATCGACCCCGAGCTGGCACTTCTGGACTACCTCCAGATGTTCTACAAACTGGGCAGCGCCGGGCGGGCCCTGAAGAAGCTCGGCGCGATCGACTTCGCGACCACCGTCGCGCCGGGTGTCAGAGACGTCCTGCTGACCGGCAAGGCGTGCGAGGCGGTGCGGCGCAAGGACAGGAGCGGGCGGTTCGCGTACGACTACGTGGTCATGGACGCCCCGCCGACCGGCCGCATCACGCGGTTCCTCAACGTCAACGACGAGGTGGCCGGCCTGGCGAAGGTCGGGCCGATACACAATCAGGCGCAGGCCGTGATGCGGGTGCTGAAGTCGCGGGAGACCGCCGTGCACCTGGTGACGCTGCTGGAGGAGATGCCGGTCCAGGAGACCGCTGACGGCATCGCCGAGCTGCGGGCGGCACGGCTCCCGGTGGGGCGGGTCATGGTCAACATGGTCCGGCCCGAGGTGCTGGACGCCACCGGCCTGGACGCCGTACGGAGTACGCCGCGTACGGCACTCGCCCGCTCCCTGTCGGGGGCGGGGCTCGGCGGGGCGCGGCGGGGCGGGCACGCCGAGCGGTTGGTGGACCCGCTGCTGGCGCAGGCCGAGGAGTACGCCGAGCGGTACGCGCTGGAGCAGGAGCAGCGGGCCGCCCTCGGCGAGCTGGGCCTGCCGCTGCACGAACTCCCGCTGCTCGCCGAGGGCATGGACCTGGCGGGCCTGTACGAACTGGCCACCGAGCTGCGGAAGCAGGGGATCGCATGAGTCCGGACCCGGCCCGGCACCAGGAGGGCGCGCGGCGCCTGACTCCCACGCGGGTGCTCGACGTCGACCCGCTGCTGGAGGATCCGGGGACCCGCATCGTGGTGTGCTGCGGGTCGGGCGGGGTCGGTAAGACGACCACCGCGGCGGCTCTCGGCCTGCGCGCGGCCGAGCGCGGCCGCAAGGTGGTCGTCCTCACCATCGACCCGGCCCGGCGGCTGGCCCAGTCCATGGGCATCGACTCGCTCGACAACACCCCGCGCCGGGTGAAGGGCGTCGACGACTCGGCGGGCGGCGAGCTGCACGCCATGATGCTCGACATGAAGCGCACCTTTGACGAGATCGTCGAGGCGCACGCGGATCCCGACCGGGCGGCGGCGATCCTGGGCAACCCCTTCTACCAGTCGCTCTCGGCGGGCTTCGCGGGCACGCAGGAGTACATGGCGATGGAGAAGCTGGGGCAGCTGCGGGCGAGGGACGAGTGGGACCTCATCGTCGTCGACACTCCGCCGTCCCGCTCGGCGCTGGACTTCCTGGACGCCCCCAAGCGTCTGGGGTCCTTCCTGGACGGCAAGCTGATCCGCGTCCTGCTGGCTCCGGCGAAGGTCGGCGGCCGGGCCGGCATGAAGTTCCTGAACGTCGGCATGTCGATGATGACGGGCGTCCTGGGGAAGGTGCTGGGCGGGCAGTTCCTGAAGGACGTGCAGACCTTCGTGGCCGCGATGGACTCGATGTTCGGCGGGTTCCGCACGCGCGCGGACGCGACGTACAAGCTGCTCCAGGCGCCCGGGACGGCGTTCCTGGTGGTCGCGGCCCCGGAGCGGGACGCACTGCGCGAGGCCGCGTACTTCGTGGAGCGGCTGGCGGCCGAGGACATGCCGCTCGCCGGCCTGGTGCTCAACCGGGTCCACGGCAGCGGCGCCGACCGGTTGTCGGCCGAGCGGGCGCTCGCCGCCGCGGAAAATCTTGAGGATTCCCGCATTGTGGATCAGGACGGCGGGAAAGCTCGAGTTCGTAACTCTCCCGATACGCAAGGCAGTTCAGACTCTTCTGAACCGGAACCGGAACCGGAACCTGAACCTGATCCCGAATCTGAACCTGAGCCCGACCCTCAGCCCGAGTCCCGGCCCCAGTCCGATCTCGATCCCGATGGCATGCCTGAGCCCTCTCCCGAGGCTCCCGACGCACCGGAGCGTTCCGTCGACCAGCTCACCGCGGGCCTGCTGAGGCTGCACGCGGACCGTATGCATCTGCTCGCCCGCGAGCAGCGCACGCGTGACCGCTTCACCGCGCGTCATCCCGAGGTGGCGGTCACCGAAGTGGCCGCACTGCCGGGCGACGTGCACGACCTCGCGGGGCTGCGGGAAATCGGCGTCCGTCTCGCGACGGACCGGCCCGAGCTGCCCGAGACGCAGGCTTGATCCAGCCAGGGCGTCCGGACCGGAGCACTCCGATCAGGGCGCCCGCACCGCGGCGCCCGCACCGGACCGCCCGCACCGAAACGCCCGAAGAGCCCCCGGCCGGCTCAGCCCACGGCCGCCACGTAGTTCTCGTAGATCTCTTCGTCGTCGAGGGGCACGATGCCGACCCCTCGCTCGTACTCCGTCCGCGCCGTCTCCAGCAGGTGGCGCCAGGAGGTCACGGTGGGCCGCCGGCGCAGCAGTGCGCGGCGTTCCCGTTCCGTCATGCCTCCCCACACGCCGAACTCGACGCGGTTGTCGAGCGCGTCGGCCAGGCACTCGGTCCGCACCGGACATCCGGTGCACACCGCCTTGGCCCTGTTCTGCGCTGCTCCTTGAACGAACAGTTCGTCCGGATCGGTAGTGCGGCAGGCGGCCTGCGCACTCCAGTCGGTTACCCAGCCCATACCGGCGCCGTCCTCTCCCGAATCGAGGCTCCCCCACGGCGGCAGCGGCATATTCACCGCCGCCAGTTGAGGACGTTACGGAAGGCGGGCACAGCGCAACACCCCCGTCGGGCCCAATCTTGAATGGCCCGAACGGACTATGGGTAAGCGGCAGATCACCCGGGGGAGTGAGCTGGCGACATGCGTGATTATCCCGGCATTCGGGTCATGTCTGCTGCGCCACAACGGACACCAGATGACACACAAGGCGGATTCGGACGCGCACGCCACGCGCCCTGGCACGCGCCCGTACACACCAACGCGCCCCCAGCGGGGCCTCTCAGGAAAAAGTCGAGCAGATCCGGAACGATTCGGGGTCGCCGGACGTATTGATACGTGGCCTCACTGCTGTGACAGTTGAGTGCAGCTTAGGCCAAGGCATATACGCGTGTCCGGCGAATGAGAACGTAGGCTGCCTCCATGCCAAAGAAGCGCTCGGGCGGTGGTCTGTCGCCAACGCAGCAGGCCGCCAAGTTCCTCGGTGTCAGTGTCCTCGCGGGAGCAGTGCTGGCCGGCATCGCGTTGCCCGCGGTGGGCGCGCTGGGGCTGGCGGCCAAGGGGTCGGTGGAGAGTTTCGACGCACTCCCGGCCAACCTGAAGACTCCCCCGCTGAGCCAGCGCACCTCGATCCTCGACGCCGACGGCGGCACCATCGCCACGGTGTACTCGCGCGACCGCACGGTGGTCGACCTGAAGGACATCTCGCCGTACATGCAGAAGGCGATCGTCGCGATCGAGGACTCGCGCTTCTACGAGCACGGCGCGGTCGACCTGAAGGGCGTACTGCGCGCGCTCAACAAGAACGCGCGCAGCGGCGAGGTCTCCGAGGGCGCGTCCACGCTCACGCAGCAGTACGTCAAGAACGTCTTCGTCGAGGAGGCGGGCGACGACCCGACGAAGGTCGCCCAGGCCACCCAGCAGACCATCGGCCGCAAGATCCGCGAGCTGAAGCTCGCGATCCAGGTCGAGGAGGAGCTGGGCAAGAAGAAGATCCTCGAGAACTACCTGAACATCACCTTCTTCGGCCAGCAGGCCTACGGCGTCGAGGCGGCCTCCCAGCGCTACTTCTCGAAGTCCGCCAAGGACCTCGAGCTCCAGGAGGCCGCTCTCCTGGCCGGCATCGTCCAGTCGCCCAGCCGGTACGACCCGGTCAACGACGAGGCGGAGGCCACCAAGCGGCGCAACACCGTGCTGCAGCGCATGGCCGAGGTCGGCGACGTCTCCCGGGCGGAGGCGGAGAAGGCCCAGAAGGCACCGCTCGGGCTGAAGGTCAGCCGGCCCAAGAACGGGTGCATCACGGCCGTGAAGAACTCGAGCTTCTTCTGCGACTACGTACGCGAGGTGTTCCTGAGCGATCCGGTCTTCGGCAAGTCCCGCGAGGACCGGTCCAAGATCTGGAACCAGGGCGGCCTGACCATCCGCACGACGCTCGACCCGCAGGCCCAGAAGTCGGTGCAGGAGTCCCTGAAGGACCACATCTACCAGTCGGACTCGGTCTCCGCGGCGACGACGCTGGTCGAACCGGGCACCGGCAAGATCCTCGCCATGGGCCAGTCGAAGCCGTACGGCTACGGCAAGAACGAGACGGAGATCAACTACTCGGTCGACGCGGCCTACGGCGGCTCCAACTTCGGCTTCCCCACGGGCTCGACCTTCAAGCCCTTCCTCGCGGCCGCGGCACTGGAGCAGGGCACACCGGCGACGCAGGAGTACTCGTCGCCGTACGAGATGGAGTACCCGAGCCCCGTCCAGACCTGCGAGAAGCCCTGGGTCAACGACAAGGCCTACACCGTCGAGAACGAGAACGAGACGGAGGTCGGCCCGTACCGCCTGGAAGACGCGATGGCCCTGTCGGTCAACACGTACTTCGTGCAGATGCTCTCCGACATCGGCCTGTGCCCGGTGGCCAACATGGCCGACAAGCTGCACGTCCGGCAGGGCAACGGCGAGAAGCTGCCGCAGAGCCCCTCCGCCCTCGCCCTCGGTTCGGTCGGTCTGTCCCCCCTGACGATGGCGAACGCGTACGCGACCTTCGCCTCGCGCGGCATGTACTGCACGCCGGTCGCCATCGAGTCGATCACGCAGAAGGCCGGCAACAAGCAGAAGTCGCTCGAGGTGCCGAAGTCGACGTGCTCGCGGGCCATGTCCGAGAAGACCGCGGACACCGTGAACACGCTGCTGCAGGGTGTGGTCGACTCCGGTACGGGTAAGGAGGCCGGCCTCAGCGACCGGCACAACGCCGGTAAGACGGGTACGACCGACGAGCGCAAGAACGCCTGGTTCGCCGGCTACACGCCGAACATGTCGGGTGCCGTCTGGGTCGGCAGCGCCTCCCAGGAGGTCGAGATGAAGAACATCTCGATCGGCGGCGTCACCCACGCACTCGTCTTCGGTGGCGCGGTCCCGGGCCCCATCTGGAAGGACGCCATGACCGGCGCCCTGTCGGGCAAGGACGCCCCGAACTTCAACATCGTCGACATCCCCAAGCCCGACAAGGACAAGGACAAGGGCCCGGGCGGCGACGAGGGCGACCGGGACGACGGCGGCAACGGTGACGAGGGCAACGGTGACGGTGGTGTCATCGGCGGCCTGATCGGCGACGGAAACAACGGTGGGGGCGGCAACGGAGGCACCGGGCCGAACCCAGGCATCACCATCCCGGAGGGCTTCATCCAGGGCCCGGGCAACGGTCCCGGGGGACGACGCTGACCCGACGCTCCGCTGACCCGGCAGAGCGGCACGAATACGACGAACGGTCCCTTCCCTCGAAATGAGGGAAGGGACCGTCTCCCGTTCGGGACCTGAGCCGACTCGAGACGTGAGCCGGCCGAAACCTCAGCCGGCCCGGAACCTCAGCCGGCCCGAAACCCGGGTCAGCCCGAAACCCGGGTCAGCCCGCCAGCAGCTTCTTCACCGCCGCGGCCACCCGGCCGCCCTCCGCCTGCCCGGCAACCTTCGGGTTCACGATCTTCATGACGGCGCCCATGGCCCGCGGTCCCTCGGCGCCGGCCGCCTTCGCCTCCTCGACAGCCTGCGCGACGATCGCGTTCAGCTCGTCGTCGGACAGCTGCTGGGGCAGGTAGGCGGCGAGCACGACACCCTCCGCCTTCTCCCGCTCGGCCTGCTCCGGGCGACCGCCCTGGGCGAAGGCATCGGCGGCCTCGCGGCGCTTCTTCGCCTCGCGGGTGATCACCTTCTGCACCTCGTCGTCGGAGAGCTCCCGCTTCTCCTTCCCCGCGACCTCTTCCTTGGTGATCGCGGCGAGCGTCAGCCGGAGCGTCGAGGAGCGGAGCTCGTCGCGATCCTTGATCGCGGCGTTGAGGTCGTCGTGCAGCTTCGACTTGAGCGTGGTCATGGGGGTGATTGTCGCAGGTGCGGAAGGAAGCGCGCCTGCCGATTTCGGGGCACCCGGCTCCCGCGGCTCGCGCGGTCGGCCTCCCCCACCGCTTCTGACACCATGGCTGTATGCGCGCGCGATACGGAGTACCCCTGGGAATCACGGCGGTTGGCGCCGCCGGTCTGGTCTACGCGGCGGGCTTCGAGGCCCGCTCGTTCCGCCTCCGACGGGTGACGGTCCCCGTCCTGCCGTCCGGGATGCGCCCTCTGCGCGTGCTGCAGGTCTCCGACATCCACATGGTCGGCGGCCAGCGCAAGAAGCAGCGCTGGCTGCGCTCGCTGGCCGGCCTGCGCCCCGACTTCGTGATCAACACCGGTGACAACCTGTCCGACCCGGACGGCGTCCCCGAGGTCCTGGACGCCCTGGGGCCCCTGATGGAGTTCCCGGGCGCCTACGTCTTCGGCTCCAACGACTACTACGGCCCGAAGCTGCGCAACCCCGCCCGGTACCTGATCGAAAAGGCCCAGGGCCGCCACGGCCTGAACGGCAACGCGCCCGCCGTCGGAGTCGTCCACAACCCGTGGGAGGACCTCCGCGACGGCTTCGACGCGGCCGGCTGGCAGAACCTCACGAACACGCGCGGCACGCTCAAGGTCGAGGGTGTCTCCGTCGAGCTGACCGGACTGGACGACCCGCACATCAAACGGGACCGGTACACGGAGGTCGCGGGCGGCCCGTCCGGCACCGCGGACTTCTCGATGGGCGTGGTCCACGCGCCGTACCTGCGCGTCCTCGACTCGTACACGGCGGACGGCTACCCCCTGCTCCTCGCCGGCCACACGCACGGCGGCCAGCTGTGCATCCCCTTCTACGGCGCCCTGGTCACCAACTGCGACCTGGACACGCAGCGTGTGAAGGGCCTGTCGACGCACACGGCCGACGGCCGTACCGCCTACCTCCACGTGTCGGCCGGCTGCGGTACGAACCGCTACACCCCGGTACGTTTCGCCTGCCCGCCGGAGGCGACGCTGCTGACGCTGGTGGGGCGGGAACGCTGACCGACGAGCTGTGCGAGTGGGCCGGGTAACCCACACGGCCCACCCGCAGAGCCCGCTATGCCCGATCTGTCTAGCGTAAAGCCATGACAGCCCCGATACCCAGGGACATCCCGGACCTCCCCGCAGTCCCGGGCATGCCCCGACTGCTGACCTCCCCCGTCCCGGCGACGGCCGTCCTGACCCCCGTACGCCGCCCGCTGGCCGCCACCCTCCGCACCCTCACCGCGCTCCTCGCGCTGACGGGCGTGACCATCGAACTACTGACGGGCGGCGGCCCGGCCACGAGCCCCCTGAGCCACTTCACGATCCAGAGCAGCATCCTGCTGACCCTGGTCATGCTGGCCTCCGCCCGTCGTGCCTGGTCCGCCCGCCACCCCCTGCCGGGCTCCCTCACGGGTGCGGCACTGCTCTACGTCGCCGCCGGCGGCCTCGTCCACCACCTGCTCCTGGCCGACACGGCGAGCCCGTTCGCCGTACCGGACGGCACGGGCACGGGCTGGCACACGATCGCGGCCCACATCCTGAACACGGCCGTCCCCGTCGCCGCGGCCCTGGACTGGCTCCTGCTCACCACCCCCGGCCGCCTGCACCTGCGCCAGGCCGCCGCGTGGCTCCTCTACCCCCTGGCCTACCTGGCCTTCTCCCTGGCCCGCGGCGAGCTCCTCCTCCCCGGCACCCAGGACCGCTACCTCTACCCCTTCCTCGACGTCGACCAGCACGGCTACAAGGGCGTCCTCGGCAACGCCCTCCTCCTGGGCCTCTCCCTCTACGCCCTGGGTGTCCTCCTCGTGGCCCTGGACCACATCCGCCCGAACCCGCTCCGCCGCCGCAGATAAACCGGATTTCACCTCCGGCCGCCGGTGGGCTAAAGTAAACGACGTCGCCGCGACGAGCAGCGACGATCGGGGTGTGGCGCAGCTTGGTAGCGCGCTTCGTTCGGGACGAAGAGGTCGTGGGTTCAAATCCCGCCACCCCGACAGTGAAGTACCAGGTCAGGGGCCTGATCCGCTTAGCGGGTCGGGCCCCTGATTAGTTTACGGGCCTCTCTTGGGAGCCGTCTGGGAGCCGAGACCTCGACTTTCGGATACCAGACCTTGGCTCGCTGGAGGAACCATCGACTCTGACGGCGAACGCATCGCGATGCTCCGGTCCGGAGGTCGATCCGAACGGCGTCGCCTGGCGCAGGAGCGGTTACAGCAATCAGGAGGGCGGCGACTGCGTCGAGGTCGCCGACGGATTCACGGGCGTGGTGCCCGTTCGTGACAGCAAGGTTCCGGGGGGCCCGTGGTCTCCTTCGGGGACGGCTCCTGGGCCGCGTTCATAAGCGAGGTCAAGGGCGGTCGCCGCCGTCCCTGAGCCGACGGGGCGTCGGTCTGCGGCTGTTCTCCGGGTCCGCCGGTGCCTCGTCCGCGGGGTGCCGGTGGGCCACTGACCTCCCCAAAGAACCGGGGAAAGAACTTCCCGCCCACCCACCCTCCCCGCGCCGGAGGGCGCGTGTCACCCGTGCGAGTGACTGGCTTGCGGGTGCGGGATTCGGGCCGTTACGTTCGCCGCAAGAGCGCACCACCAACCCGCAACAGAGCGGCCCCCGCCCCGGATTCACCGTCCCGGACGAGGGCCTAACCGACCAGGAAGCGATACCTTCCCGATGGCTGACTCGCAGTCTAACGCGCGCCTGCGCGCCGACGCCGGAGCACCGGCCTCCGGCGTGATCCACGTACGCACCCGGCTGACGGCCGACTTCACGGTGATCTCCAACGCCCTCGCCCAGCGGCGCGGCAGCGCGGTCACGGTCGGCGTGGCCGTGTACATCCTGTCGCTGCCCACCGGCGCCCCTGTGACCATCACCGCCCTGTGCGAGCACTTCAGCGAGGGCGAGATTCTCATCTCGCGCGCCCTTCGGGAGCTGGAACCCGCCGGTTATCTGGAGCGTCGCCGGGAGCGGCTAGCCTCCGGGCAGATCCGCACCCGCACGTACTTCTACGACGTCCCCGGTGGCGACGGTCCGGACGGTCCGAACAGTCCGGACGGCCCGCCGACGCCGTCCCGGCCTCGGGAACGGCCCGTCGTACGAGAGACCGCTTCTCCTCTGCGTGAGGTGGCGCCCGCTCCCGGTGCCGAGGAGACCGAGAGCCCGGTGTCCGCGCTCGCCGACTGCGACCCGAAGGCGGTTGCCGTGCTGACCGCCCTGCGCCGGGTCGACCCCCGTCTCGTCCTGTCCGCACGGGAGGCCGCCCGCTTGGCGCCGGCCGTGGCCGAGTGGCTGGCTGCCGGAGTGGGCGCGCACGAGATCACCGAGCTGCTGACCGTACGGCTTCCCGACCGCTTCCGAGCCCGCCCGGCGAGCTTCCTCGCGTTCCGTCTGCGGGAAACGCCTCTGCCCGTGCCACCCCCGGCGCCTCTCCCTCCGGCCGTCGAGCGCCCGGCCGTGCTGCCGTTCCAGACCTGCGACGGCTGCGAGCGTGCCTTCCGCGCCCACGAACCGGGACACTGCCGGAGCTGCCGGGACCACCTCGTGGGGGAGCGACTGTGTGCGGCCGGCTGAGCCGGTGGGCGGGTGTGCCGTCCGGCCCAGGATGGCAGTCTTGATGTGCGACGATGCGAGACCCGGTATCGGGCGCGGCAGGAGGAGGTGGGGCATGGCCGACAGGTTCGAGGACGGACTTCTGACTCCCACGGAAACAGCCTCCTACCTGGAGATTCCGCAGTCGACGCTCCATTCGTGGCTGAAGGGCAGGGCTGCCGGGGCGCCACTGGTCCACCAGGTCGAGCCACCGCGCAAGGGGCAGCCCTCTGTGCCGTTCATCGCGGTGGCCGAGGCGCACGTTCTCCGTTCCCTGCGCTCCCTGGGGCTCCGGATGAGCGAGATCAGGGAAGCCGCCGCCGCCGTACGGGATGCCTTCGCCACCCCGTACGGCCTCGTGTCGAAACGGATCGCGACGGACGGCGTGGACATCTTCGTCGAGCACGGCCTCGGTGATCTCCGCAGGGCCCGCGACAGTCAGGCACCCATCCACGAGGTGGTCTCCGACTACCTCCGCTACCTGAACTGGGAACCCGACGACGACTTCCCGTCCAGCTTGCGGCTCAGGCAGTACCCGGACTCCGTACCCGTCGTGATCGACCCGAGGTTCGGGCGCGGGAGGCCCGTCGTGGCCGCCAACCGTGTCGCGGTCAAGGCCATCACCGACCTCTGGGAGGCCGGGGAGAGCGTCGAGGACATCGCGTACGACTTCGACATGACTCCGGAGCAGGTCGACGAACTGTGCCGGGCAGTGGTGCGCCTTGCCGCCTGAGTTCTTCCTCGACCGCAGTCTCGGACGTCGTGTCGCAGAAGGGCTGAGGGCGTGCGGCTGGACCGTACACCGCATCGGGGACGTCTTCGCCGACGACGGACAGGACATCGCCGACGAGGAGTGGATCGCGCACGGTCTCGACCAGTCGTGGGTGCCGCTCTCGAAGGACGGCCGGATCAAGAGCCGGGACCTGGAGATCCGGCCTGTGCTCGAGCGGGAAGCGGTGCTCTTCTATCTCGACAACCAGCAACTGCGCAGTGCCGAGATGGTGGAACGGCTCGACGCTCACCGGGAGGCGATCCATCGGGCCGTGGTCAGGGGCGGTCCGGCGGCCTACGCCGTACGGCGCGAGCGTATCGAGCGCACCTGGCCGCCCTGACCGGCGGCGCTCGTCAGCGGGTCCTCGCGGGCACCCCGAAGGCGCGGCCGGGCGCGGCGTACTCCACCGGGCCGTCGTAGCGCGTACCCGCCCGGGTCACGGCCTCCGCCGGTTCCAGGGACGGCCCGAGGTGGGTGACGACCAGGCGCCGCGCACCGGCCGTGGCCGCGCTCTCGCCCGCCTGCTCCGGGGTGTGGTGCACGGCCTCGGCGCCGGCCTGCGGCGCGCGTGCGTAGTCCGCCTCGCACAGCAGCACCGTGCAGTCGTCGGCGAGCGCGGTGAGCGCCTCGCAGGGGGCGGTGTCCCCGGAGTAGGCGAGGGCGGCTCCGGCGTCGGTCTCGATCCGGACCCCGAACGCGGGCATCCCGTGCGTCACCGCACGGCTGGTCAGTGCGAGTCCGCCGACCAGGGCGCGGTGGTGGTCGCGCAGCTCGACGATGTGGAAGGCGTCCTCGACCGGGCTCCGCCGGGGCCCGTTGGTGAGGAAGCCGGCGAGCCGGTCCGCGATTCCCGGCGGGCCGAAGAGGGGGACGGGCGCGCGGAGTTCGATGTCCGCGTAGAGGAGGCCGTAGTACGCGGTCAGCAGGTCGGCGCAGTGGTCCGCGTGCAGGTGCGAGATCCAGATGCCGTCGAGCTGGTCCAGGCGTATGTGTGCGCGCAGTGCGCCGAGCGTGCCGCTGCCGGCGTCCAGCCACAACCGGGTGCCGCCGCCCTCGACCAGGTATCCCGAGCACGGGTTCCCTGCCTGGGGGTAGGGGCTCGCGCTGCCGAGGACCGTGAATCGGAGATCGTCCGTCATGGGCGCGGAGTCTACGGGCGCCCACGGACGGGGCCGGCGGCACTCAGGCGTCCGGCGCCGCACCGGCCGCTTCCGCCCCACGTCGTCCTGCCGAAGAGGTCGCGTGGACGCGCCTGTGACCGGGTCCGTCACATATGTGTCGGCCTTGTGGCCGGTTTGCTCCTTGCCCCCCTCACCGGTGTCACATGTCATTGGCTGGAGCGTTGAGCGATCAGCAAACGGGGGGAGCCGTAAGCGTGCTGGAAGGAAGAGCCGACGGCGACGGAGCCGGGAGCGGTGCCCGCATTCGGGTGCTTCTGGCCGAGGACGCTCCTTTGATCCGTCAGGCGCTGGCGGCGCTGCTGTCCCAGGAGCCCGACATCGACATCGTGGCCGCGGTCGACCACGGAGACCTCATCGTCCCCACCGCGCTGCACACACCTCCGGACGTGGCGGTGCTCGACATCGACCTGCCCGGTACGGACGGGATCACGGCCGCCGTGGAACTGCAGGCCAAGCTGCCCTCCTGCCGCACGCTCCTGCTGACCAGCGTGGCCCGGCCGGAACACGTACGCCGTGCGCTGGCGGCCAGAGTCGCCGGATTCATCCGCAAGGACGCCCCGACCGCACGGCTGGCGGAGGACATCCGTCAGGTGGCGCAGGGCCATCGGGTGGTCGACCCGGAGCTGGTCCTGGCGGCCGCGACGGCGACGGACAATCCGCTGACACCCCGTGAGGTCTCTGTGCTGCGGCTGACGGCGCAGGGCGCGTCGACCCGGGACGTGGCCGCGCAGCTCTACATCTCGGTCGGTACGGTGCGGAACCATCTGGCGTCCGCCGTGGCCAAGACGCAGGCCCGCAGCCGGGTGGACGCGATCAGGATCTCGACCGAGGCGGGGTGGCTCTGACCACCGCCCCGTTTCCGGCGGACGCCTCCTCACGCTCCGCGTAGCCCTCGGACGGTTCGTGCTCGTCGTCGCTCCAGTGCCCCACCAGGTCGCGGTAGAGGGGCGACCGTTCCAGGACCTCGTGGTGTACGCCGCTCACCACCCGGCCGCCGTCCAGGACGAGGACGTGCCGGGCGCGACGCGCGGAACTGATGCGGTGGGCGATCACGACCAGCGACCCCGGCCGCCGGGCGAACGCCTCCTCCGCGCGTGCCTCGGCGGCGGGGTCGAGGTGACAGGTCGCCTCGTCCAGCACGACGAGGGGGGCCGGTGACAGGTACGCGCGGGCGAGCGCGATCTGCTGGCGCTCGCCCGAGGACAGCGCGGCGGGGTCGATCAGGGCGCCGATCCCACCGAGCCGGCCGACGAGTGGAGCCGCTCCCACCGCGTCCACGGCCGCCACCACCTCCTCCTCACCGGCGTCGGGTCGCAGGTAGCGCAGGTTCTCCATGAGGCCGCCCGAGAACACGTACGCCTCCTGGGGGACGAGGACGCGCCGGGCGGAGAGCTCGGCCGGGCAGAGCGCGCCCGGAGGGACGCCACCGAGCCGGATCCGGCCACTGTCGGGCTTCAGGGTGCCGCTGATCAGTCCGGCCAGCGTGGACTTGCCTATGCCGCTCGGGCCGACGACCGCGAGGTGTCCGCCCTCGCCCAGCGTGAGGTCGAGGTCCCGGAACACCGGCTCCGCCCGCGCCCCGTAGGCGAAGGTGACGGCGGTGAGCCGGACGTCGTAGGCGGTGCGGGCCGTCGTCCGCGGCCGGGGGGAGGCGTGGGCGGCGGCGCCCGGTACGGACCCGGGGGAAGCGTGAGCCGCGGCGCCCGGTACGGGCCGGGGGGACGGGGGCGGTGGCGGGTACGCCTCGCGGATGCGGCGCAGTGCCACCGCGAGTCGCAGGCCGCTGCCGCCCAGCCCCTGGATGAGCGACCGGACCGCCGGCTGCAGGCCGCCCGTCACGTACGTCGCCGCTCCCAGCACGGCACCGGTGGACAGCCCGCCGGCGCGCAGCCCGGGAGCGGCCGCCAGCAGCAGAAGCAGGGGCAGCCAGCCCGCGACGGCCAGGCACAGCACACGGGCCGGCATCAGGGCCGCGAGCCGTCGGCCGGCGGCCGCCTGGGCGTCGACGCGTTCCAGGAGCTCGTCCCGCACGCCCGCCTCCGCCCCGCAGGCCACGATGTCCCGGCCGGCCGCGCATGCGGCGCCGGCCGCTTCCGCGACGCGTTCGTCCGCGACGATGACGTCCCGCTGCGCGCCTGCCATCCGGCGCAGCAACGCCAGGAAGAGACCGAGACCGGCGAGGAGCGGCGGCACGACGAGCAGCAGGACGAGCGGCGCGAGGAACACCATGCCGAGGAGGGCGCCGCCCACGGTGAGGAGGAAGCCGCGTACGACCATGAGGACGCCCGCGTAGGCCTCGCGCACCATCTCGACCTGGAGGGTGAGCCGGGAGATGCCCGACGCGTCGACGGGGTGCCCCGACACGGCCTGGCGCAGGGAGCCGTCGGCCACCTGGCGCACGAGGTCGTCCCGGAAGGGCTCGACCACTTCGGCGAGCAGGGGGTAGGCCTGCCGGGTCCCCCAGGCTCCGGCGAAGACGCCGAGCCCCATCAGGGCGAGCCAGGCCAGTCCCCGCGCCGGGTGCCCCGCCGCGAAGCCGTGGTCGATCGCGCGGGCCACGAGGTGGCCGGCGAGCAGCGCGGGAACGGCTTCGACCAGGGACCAAAGGATCAGCCGGAGCAGACGGCCGGGGCGTGCCCGGAGGGGGGCCACGAGAAGAGGGAGCAGTGCCTCGCCCCCGGGTTCCGCGCTCACGGCGTCACCTCCCCGACGGCGTCGGTGCCGCGGAACACGCGCCGGTACTCCGGTTCCGCGCGCCACAGTTCAGGGTGCGGGCCGACGCGGCGCACCCGTCCTCCGTCGAGCCACGCGACGGTGTCCGCGCGGGCCGCGGTGGCCGCCCGATGGGCGACGACGACGCGGGTGCGGTCGCGCAGTGTTCCAGTGAGGACCCGGCTGACGCGGTGCTCGGTGACCGTGTCCAGGCTGGACGTGGCGTCGTCGAGGACGAGCAGCCGTCCGGAGTGCGCGAACGCCCTGGCCAGACCGATGCGTTGTACCTCTCCTCCGGACAGGGCCGCGTCGGCCGACGCGGTCCGGTATTCGTCCGGCAGGCGTCGGACGAAGCCGTCCGCGTCGGCGGCGCGGGCCGCGTGCACGATGTGCTCGGCCGGTGTCCGGCCGGCCGGCCGGCCGGTGCCGCGCGCGATCGCGTCGCCGAGCGTCTCGCCGAAGAGCACCGGTCGTTCGAAGGCGTAGGCGACGGCGGCACGCAGGTCGCGGTGGGTCAGACGGCTCAGCGGCACGCCGTCGAGGACGACCGTCCCGGCGTCCGGGTCCGCCAGCCGGCCGGCGACGGCGGCGAGCAGCGACTTCCCCGATCCCGAGGTGCCGACGAGTGCCACGCACGAGCCTCCGGGAACGGTCAGATCGACTCCGTCCAGGACGCGTTCGCCGCCGGCGACCACCCGGACTCCCCGGAGTTCCAGGCGGCCCGGACCGGCCGGCAGCGGTTGGTCGCCGTACTCCATGACGGGTTGTGCCAGCGCCCCGCGGACCCGCTCGGCGCCGGCCCGTGCCCTGGCCAGCCGGCCCAGCAGCATCGTCGTCATGCCGATCCCGCTGCCGATGGCGACGTACTGCGCGGCGGCCAGCATCTCGCCCGCGGTGATGCGGCCGGCGGCGAGAGCGAAGCCCGCCACGGACAGGACCGCGATCTCCAGGAGCGGGGTGAGCAGCGCGGACCGGCCGGCCGCCCTGGTCTGCGCCTGCCACATGCCGTGCCCCAGCCGGCCCAGTTCGGGCAGCGCGCGCAGCACCCTTCGGGTCTCGGCCCCGGCCGTGCCCGCGGCGGCGATGGTGCGGCGTCCCGAGAGGGCCTCCAGCAGGTCGGTCGCGAGGCGGCCCTGCGTCTCCTGGTACCGGGTGGACACGTCGGAGATGTCCCGGGTGAACGTGCGCAGGAGCAGGACGACGGCGGGGAAGCCCAGCAGGAAGGTGCCGGCGAGCCAGGGGTCGATGAGCCAGAGGGCGACGACGCCGCCGACGGCGGGCACGACCGACAGCGCCGCGCGGACGATTACGGCGGCGACGGCGCCCGCCTCGCCCGCGGCGCCCACCAGGCGGCTCACCATGTCGCCCGCGGTCGCGCGGGGCCCGCCGGGGCCCGCCCACGAGAGCAGGGGCGTGAGCATCGAGCTTCGCAGGAGGGCCGTGCCCCGGGCGGCGCCCGCTCCGGCGGCCAGTTCGAACAGCGCGTCGGCGGTGACCATGGCGACCACGGCCACCAGGCAGCCGATCACCCATTCGCTCGCGGCACCGCCGTCGAGCGCGGAATCCAGGGCCTTGCCGAGGAAAGCCGGAAAGAGGATCTGCGCCGCGGTCGAGAGGGTGGCCGTGACAATGAGTACGACGGTCCAGACGCCGCCTTCCCGCGCGGTGCGCAGCAGAATGCGCTCTGCCGTGCGCCCCGGGACCGGGGTTACGCTCTTCAGCGGCTGACTCGTGGTCAATGGACTGCTCCTTGCACGAGGTGCCACGGTCGGCCCGGATGGAACACGAACCGGCCGGCGGGTGATTGCCGCACCCGCCGACCGGGTTCGTTCACGGCTCGGCAGCCGCGTCAGGTGCTGTCAGCCCGCGGTGTCCACGGGCTCGGTCCGGCTGGATCAGCAGAAGACCCAGCTGGCGTCCGAGCAGTGCTGGCTCTTGCCGCTGCCGAGCACCGTCTCCTCCGAGGACTCGGTGGGCAGTTCCATCTCCTGAAGGTCGAGCAGAGACATGCTGTGTCCTTTCGTCGATGTGAGCCGGCCGATGTGCACCGGTCGATGTGTGCCATGCGTGGTCACCGGCCGTGTCGTACCGGCCGGGGTGTGCCGGTCGTACGGTGGGCCGGATCAGCAGAAGACCCAGCTGGCGTCCGAGCAGTGCTGGCTCTTGCCGCTGCCGAGCACCGTCTCCTCCGAGGACTCGGTGGGCAGTTCCATCTCCTGAAGGTCGAGCAGGGACATACAGATCACCTCCTTCGTGCGCGGATGCGCGTGCCCGCGCCGCGGGCGCCCTCCGTGGTCGGCGGGCAGGTCAAGGGGTCAGGGAGTCACAGGAACGGCAGGTGGGCCGGGCCGGTGTGCAGGGCGGAGCCGAGCGCCAGCAGGACGCCGGCGGAGCCGGTCGCGAGGTCCATCGAGAGCCTCAGCAACTGCTCGCCCGGGAAGGCGAGATGCCCCTGGTACTCCAGTGCGTGCCAGGACAGCGCGTCGATCTGTGCGGCGACGAGCGGATCGTCGGACGGCCTGCGCCGCGGTGACACGGCGGCGAGGTGGGCGAGGATGCCCGCCCGGCCGTTGAAGAGTCCGGTCTGGACGTAGAAGCGGGAGCTGGACGAGACCAGCGCGCCCGAGGCCGCCGTACGGAAGCGTTCGTCGTCGCGGTGGGCACCGTAGAGGTCCAGGACCATGGCCAGTCCGGCGCCGCCCTCGGCGAGATACGGCAGCGAGCGCCAGCCCTCGTTGACGTGGAGGGCCCCGTCGTCACGGACCACGCAGCGGCGCAGGTCCTGGCGGAGTGCCGTCGCCGCGAGGTCGAGGAACGTTTCCTCACCGGTGGCCTCGTAACAGCGTACGAAGAGCAGGGCCGGCCCCGACGAACCGTGCATGAGGCCCGCTTTCGGATGGGGGCCGCCGCTCACCTCGGGTACGTCCGTCTCGGAGCCGAGCCGTTCCGCGACGGTGCGGGCCACGTCGAGGGCCGCGTCACGCAAGGTGCCGTCCCCCGTCGTCCCGGCGAAGTGGAGCAGGTTGAGGCCGACTCCGGCCAGGCCGCTGTACAGGTCCGTACCGAGGCGCTGCCACCGCTCGTCCAGGCAGCGGGCCAGGACCCGCCTGGCCTCGGCGCGGTGCCCCAGGTGCTCCAGGGTGTACGCCACCCCGTGGAGTCCGTCGTAGAAGCCGATCCGCGCCCGCTGCTCCTTGCGCAGCGCCCGTTCCAGCAGCCACTGTTCGTGCTCGGGGTGGCGGCCCGCGCCGGTGACGTCCAGGGCGTACAGGACGCCCGCCGCGCCGTGGGCCAGGTTGAGCGCGCCGGTGGTGAACTGCGCGATGTCACCGGGGAACAGCCGGTCGTCGCGGTCCGGGGTGGCGGCGGCCAGGATCGCGTTGGCCAGTGAGCCGCGTACGGCGGGCCAGGCCGTCCGGTCGGGCCGGGGGCGGGGCGGCCGGCCGTCCCGCCCCCGGGGCTCACCGGCGGCGCCGCCGGCCCCGTCCGTCGGGCGCCCGCCCCCGGCCCGGCCGTCGCCCGCGGCCGGGTTCTCGCCGAGGATCTCGCGCACCGCCGGGTCCAGGAACTCCCGGGGTACCGGGAACTGCGCGGCGATCTCGTCGGCCAGTTCCGCCGCCTTGCCCAGGTCCAGCCGCAGCAGTGCGGTCAGCGGCAGGAACACCGCGAGCTTGATGCAGGCCAGGGCGTAGGTGTCCGCCGCGAATCCGGTGCGGTCGCGGGGCGCGGCGTACGCGGGATGCCCCAGCATCCGTACCGCCTCGTCCTCGACCGGCGTCGCCACCTCGAAGTCGATCAGTCCGATCCGGCCGTCGTCGCCGACCATGACGTTGTAGGGGTGCAGGTCACCGAAGACGATCCCGCGGGCGTGCAACGAGGCGACCGCCCGCTCCACCGCCTCGCACACGCCCATCGCCCACCGCGTGTAGCCGGCGATCGCGGCCGGGTCGGCCCGCGGGCCGGTCTCCGGGTACGTCTGTCCGAAGTACTTGCTCAGCGGCTTGCCCTCGACGAGCTCCTGGGCGAGGAAGTGGTGGTCGCCCACGGTGAAGTAGTCGAGGACCGCAGGGACCGCGTCGAGGCCGGCGAGCCGTTCGAGGATGTCCCGTTCCCCCTGGAGCCGGGTCACGGCGTCCCTCCCGTCGGCCGTCAGCCCCGCGTACGGGCGGGCCTCCTTGAGGATCACCTCCCGGCCGGTGCGGGTGTCCTCGGCGACGTAGACACCGCCGCCGTTGGAGAAGTGCACCGGGCGGCGGACGGCGTAGGGAAGTCCGGCCAGGGAGTGGGCGTGCCGGGCCTCTGCGTGCGGCTCGAGGAACTCCGGCAGCGTCACCCAGTCGGGGACGTGGAAGCCGGGCCGGCGCCGGTCGGGCACGAGCGTGCCGTCCGGCCGCTCGACGGCGGGCTCCAGGACGCCCTTCTCCGAGACGACGTGGCGTTCGACGAAACCGCCGTAGCGCACGTACAACGGTCCCTGGTTCCAGCGCAGGTCGCTGAGAATGTAGGCGCCGGGCTCCCCGCCGACGACGGCGTCGACACCGTCGAGCACCTCACGCAACTCCGCCTCGTCCGCCGGATAGACGGTGACGAATTTCCCGCTGCCACCCCGGGGCGCGTATTTCATGTTCCGCAGCTGCAGGATGTGTCGGCCGCGCAGGAACTTGAACGGTATTTCGCGGGGAACGCAGAAGTCCCAGACCGCGTCGAGGATCTTCTCGGCGTTGTCCTGGCACCCGGAGGCGTGGATCTTCCAGCCCTGGGACGGCCGGCGCGTGCCTTCCGGGGTGCAGACCAGCCAGTCGTCCTGGACGACCTTCCGCCACCCCTCGGGCAGCTCCCGATCGGCGGCGGCGAAGGAGTACTGCCCTTCGCGCACCTGCCACGGCGAGTCGAAGAACGTTCGGTCGGCCATGCAATACGCGTCGTACCGCATCCCTGAGTCCCCCCGGATCCTCGTACTCCCGCATTCGGTTTCCTCGAACGACTGGAAACATTTCACACCCCGAACAACCGCACCAGTACACAACGCCCAAGTTGAACCGTGAAAAACGCATGGTTCGAGGTACGTGAATCGGCCAAACTCCTTGTCACGCAGGAGTTATGCCATCCGCGGCCGGGGCCTTCGATACCCTTTCGGAGCCCATTCAGGGGAATTCCGTCCGCTTCGAGAGGCACCCGTGATTCGACTCGCATGGCGGACCCTTTCGGGCCGCAGGGCAGGCTGGGCGGCGAGTTTCGTCGCGCTTGTCCTGGCACTGGTCATGACGACGGCGTGTGCCGTGCTCCTGGAGTCGAGCACCCGCGCCGCCTCCCCCACCGAGCGGTACGCGGGAACGGACGTGGTCGTCGGCGGGCAGCCCTTCGTGCCCAGGGCGCGGGAACTCCTGACGGTGCTGGGCGCCCTGCCGTCCGTCGAGCGGTCCGTCCCGGAGCTGTCGTTTCCCACGGCGGCGGTGGACGCGGCCGGTGAGCCGGTGGACGCGCCCTGGGACGGACCGTCCCTCGGGCACTCGTGGGAGAGCGCCGCCCTCGGCTCCTTTGCCCTGCGACGGGGCCGTGCCCCCTCCGACGACGCGGAGGTCGTGCTGGACGGCGCCCTCGCCGGACGCCTGGGCGTCGGCGCGGGCGGCACCGTACGGCTGACCGGCCCGGACGGGCCCCGCACGTACCACGTGTCCGGCGTCGCCGACCCGCCCCGCCCGCTGGACCGCCAGTACGCGGTGTTCCACACGCCCCGGCAGGCGGAGCGGCTCGCGGGTTCCGCCCAGCCGGTGCGTGCCATCGGCGTGCTGGCGAAGGCGGGGACGGACCCGGCGGCCCTGCGGCGGCAGGTGGAGCAGCGGGTCACGGCGCTGTACGGGGAGGCCGGCGCGTCGGTCGTGGTGGCCTCCGGTGCCGGGCGGGCGGACGCGGAGTTCTGGGACGTGCCGTCCCCGGCGTCGGTGCTCTCCTCGCTCGTCGGCACGTTCGGGGTGCTCTCGCTCTTCGTCGCGGGCTTCGTCGTCTCCGGCACCCTGTCCCTCGCGGTCGCCGGGCGGCTGACGGAGATCGGCCTGCTGCGGGCCGTCGCGGCCACCAGGGGGCAGGTCCGCCGGATGATCGCCGTCGAAGCCCTTCTGGTGACCGCGGCGGCGGCACTCGTCGGCGTACCGGGTGGCATCGGCGTGGCGCTGCTCCTGCACCGGGTGCTGGTGGACGGGGAGGTGCTGCCCCCGTCGTTCGCCCTGTCCGTGGGGCCTCTCGCTCCGTGGCTGACCGTCGTCCTGGCCGCGGCCGTCGCCCAGTTCGCGTCGTTCGCCGCCGCCCGGCGCGCTTCCCGGGTACGGCCGGTGGAGGTGCTGCGCGAGTCGGCCGCGCCCGCGCCGAGGACCGGACGGCGGCGCGTGCTGCTCGGCGTGTGCGTGCTCGCCGGGGCGGGCGTCTGTCTGGGCGCGGTGGCCTCGGGCCGCCTGGACGGGGGTGGCGGGACGGCCGAGAGCATGGTGCTGGTGCTGATCCTGGGCGTGGCGCTGCTGGCACCGCTGATCTGCCGCGCCGCCGGTGCCGTTCTGCTGGCTCCCGCGCAGTCGCTCCTGCCCGGGGAGGGCGCGCTCGCGGCCCGCAACCTCCGGCGGCAGAACGCGCGGCTGGCGTCCGTCGTGACGCCGCTCGTGCTGGCCGTCTCCCTCACCGGCACCCTGCTCTGCGTGCCCCTGATCACGGCGGAGGGTGCGCAGCGGGCGGACCGGCAGCGCGTCCTCGCCGACCATGTCGTGACTTCTGCCGGGCCGGGCATCGCACCCGGTTACGCGGAGCGGGCCGCCCGTCTGCCCGGGGTGGCGGCGGCCTCCGGGCAGCTGTCCCTGGACGGCGAGCTGAGCCGCGCCGGCGCCGACGACACCGCCGCGGTCATCGGCGCGGGCCTGGTCGCGATGCGGGCCGACGCGGTGCCGCAACTGCTCGACCTGGGGGTCCGCGCGGGCTCCGTCGCCCGGCTCGGCGCGGCCTCCGTGGCACTCGGCGACGGCGCCGCCCGGAACCTGGGCGTGGCGGTGGGCGACCGGGTCCGCGTCGACTGGGACGACGGCACCCGGGACACGTTCCGCGTCGCGGCCGTCTACTCCCGCGACGAGGGGTTCGCCGACGCACTGCTGCCGTTCACCCCGGCGGCCCGGCACGCGGCCGACCCCTTGCAGGACACCGTCCTCGTACGGGCCGCCGCCGGAGCCGACCGCGACAGGGTCGGACGAGGGCTGGAGGCCCTCGCCGCGGAGTTCCCTGGCGCGCGGGTCGGCGGCGAGGGCACGCGGAACACAGGGAGCGCTTCGGGCTCCACGGAGGCGGCCGGCCTGTTCGTCCTGCTGCTGCTGGTCATGATCAACGCGTTCACCGCCATCGCCGTCGTCAACACCCTGGGCATGGCGACGGCGAGCCGCCGGCGGGAGTTCGCCCTGCTGCGACTGGCCGGCGCGCAGCCCTCGCAGGTGCTGCGGATGCTGGCCTGGGAGGCCGTGCTCACCTGCGTGGTCGCACTGTCGCTGGCCACGCTGGTCTGCGCGGCGGTGCTGGTGCCGCTCAGTACGGCGCTCACCGGCTCGGTCGTCCCCGCCCTGGCCGGAAGGCCGTTGGCCGCGCTGGCCGCCGGCACACCCGTCGTGACCGTCCTGACGGTCACCCTGGTCGGCGCAACAGCCATGCGGCGTGCCGTCCGAGCGGCGGGAGGGCTGGCCGGGGCCGTCTCCTGAGCCGTTCCTCCCTGCCTCCGTTCCAGCGAGCCTCCATGTCTGCGGCCTCGAGGCGCCTCACACCGGGACCGGTGCGGCAGCCGGTCGTGGGCGGCGCCGACGGGGGCTGGCCTCCGGCGCCGGTCACTGACGGCCTGGGCTCCTGTCCCCCGCGGTGGCAGGCGTGGCAGGCACCGTGGGCGTTCCCCCGGGCGTCTCGTGTGCCGTGCGCGGCAGGGCCACCGCGATCCGGAACCCACCCGTGCCGTCCGCTCCGGCACTGAGCCGGCCGCCCAGTTCGGCGACCCGCTCGCGGAGGTTGCGCAGACCGCTGCCGCCCACGCCCTGTGGGTCAGGGGTGCCGACGTGCTGCTGTCCCGCCTCGCCCGGAGCGACCCCGTCGTTGGTCACTTCCAGGTGTGCCCACGCACCGTCGGGCCGGCCGTTGTCCACGGTGAGGCGGATGGCGCACTGCCGGGCCTTGCTGTGCCGCAGCGCGTTGGTGACTCCCTCCCTGACCACGATGGCCAGGGTCTCGTCGACGGACCCGGGCAGGGCGGCCTCGGCCAGTTCGACATCGACGGTCACACCGAGGGACTGCAGCAGCGCGGCGGTGGTCCGCGCCTCCCGTTCCAGGGACAGCATGCGGTACCCGGCGGATACGGCCCGTACCTCCGTCAGGGCGTGGCGTGCCAGCGCCTGCGTCCGGACCAGCTCCTCCTCGGCACGCTGGGGATCACTGCGTACGAGCCACTGGATGCCCTCGCACTGGAGCGCCACCGCCGTCAGCGAGTAGCCGCACAGGTCGTGCAGGTCGCGGGCGAAGCGCAGCCGTTCACGGTCGACTGCGCGCCGGGCCAGTTCGGCGCGGGCGGCCTGCAGTTCCTCGGCCAGGTCCGCGAGTCGCACCACGCCGAACAGGGCCAGGCCGCCCACCGCGTGGGACACCGCCGAGTTGAGGCCTTGGCCCGTCGTCTCGCCGATGGCCAGGGCGAGGGGCATCTGGAGGCCGGCCAGTACGGCGAAGGTGATCCACGCGTGCGGCACCGGAGTCGTCAGCAGCACCGCGGCGGCGAGCGACCCCGGGATGCCGACCCAGGTGTCCTGGAAGAAGCAGTACGGCACGTAGGTCAAAGCTCCGTGCGCGACGAGCGACCACGGCCACCACGGTCTGCGACGGCGCACGGCCGCGCGGGCGGAGTGGCGCAGGTGCAGCCCCAGGGTCGCCGCCAGAATGGCCGACGCCACCACCAGGTGGCGGAGTCCGTCGCGATTGGCGGCCGTTGCCGCCACCGACGCGACGAAGAAGCCGACGGAGACCAGACAGACGATGACCCGCGTGACCCGCGGGCTGTTCCCTTCCTCCCGCATGTCCCCCCTCTTGAGGTGTCCCCTTTCACCTCACAGGCGAGGATACGCAACCGGCGGTGGAGGCGGGCTCGTCGCGTCGTGGGAGCCGCGCTCGCGGTGGGTGGCGCGGCCCCGACGTGTGCGTACTCCCGGTGGTGTCAGCGGGGCGCTCGTGCC
Source organism: Streptomyces sp. NPDC017890 (assembly GCF_044328675.1). Lineage (NCBI taxonomy): Bacteria > Bacillati > Actinomycetota > Actinomycetes > Kitasatosporales > Streptomycetaceae > Streptomyces > Streptomyces sp. NPDC017890. The sequence goes on along the minus strand of NZ_JBIRHU010000009.1, from coordinate 193,314 downwards.
GTGGACCGGGACGGCGGTGTGTCTGGTTCCGATTCCGGTTCCGAGTCCGTATCCGGCTCTGGGTCGCCGTGTTCGCCGTGTTCGCCGAGCCGGCGGGCGGGTCTGCCGCGTCGGCCGATGGCGCGCAGGCGGCGTTCCGCGGCCTCCCGGGTGTGGAGGGTGGTGATGACCGGCAGTTCGTGGGGCCGGGCGCCCGGCGTCGCCTTCTCCAGTCGGTGGGCCCTGTCCGGCACGGAACCCAGAAGCGACCGGATGCGACCTGTGGTCCCGCCCGCCCCCACTTTGCCGAGTCTATCGTTTTTCGATAGGTTTCCATCGTGATTCGATTGAAGGAGGGCCGATGGGACAGCTGACAGTGCTGGCACTGCGCGGCGTGGTCGGGGTGCTGCTCGCCGGCTCGGTGTTCATCCAGGCGGTGCTGGTCTGGCTGCTGGCAGCTGGACCGGGTGATCCCGACGCCGCCCTCGCGGCCGTACGCACGCCGGTGTTCCTGATCGTCGTGCTGGGCGCCGCGGCGGCCCAGGTCGTGCTGGTCTGCGTCTGGCGGCTGGTGACGATGGTGCGACGGGGCACCGTGTTCTCCCTCGGCGCCTTCCGGTACGTGCATGTCGTCATCGGTGCCTTCGTCGCGGCCGCGCTCCTGGTGTTCGCGCTCGGGGTCGTGCTGGCACCGGGCGAGGCCGTGGCGCCCGGCATCGTCCTCCTGCTGGGCGGGGTCGTCGTGGCGATCCTGGGCGTCGCGCTGGTCGTGCTCGTCCTGCGGATGCTGCTCGCGCAGGCCGTCGCGCGCGACATCGAGGCGGCACGGATGCGGGCCGAGCTGGCAGAGGTGATCTGATGCCGATCGTCGTCGACATCGACGTGATGCTGGCGAAGCGCAAGATGTCCGTGGGCGAGCTCGCCGAGCGGGTCGGCATCACCCCCGCCAACCTGGCGGTACTGAAGAACGGCCGCGCCAAGGCGGTGCGCTTCACGACGCTCGCCGCGCTCTGCGACGTACTCGAGTGCCAGCCGGGAGACCTGCTGCGCTGGGAGGCCGGGGCCTCGGACGCCGGGGAGTGACTTCGGCGGCGGGTGGCCTCCCGGCCCCGTCAGGGCGCAATCTGGGAGAAGATCTGCGTGCCCTGCGTGCCCGCGGGGGACCGACCCGGGAAGGACCGTCTCGTGATCATCTTCGGCACCAAGGGATACCTCTACCAGCTCGCGATACTGACGCTGGTGTGCGGCCAGTGCGGCAACCCCTCCGCGCACACCCTCCGCAAGCGCGTCACGAAGTTCACGCTGTTCTTCGTGCCGCTGTTCCCGTTCTCCACGAAGTACCTGACGCAGTGCACCTTCTGCGGCGCCGAGCAGCACGTGACGAAGGAGCAGGCGGAGCAGCTCCAGACGCAGGCCGTGAGCGGTCAGGCAGGCCAGGGCGGCCAGGCGTACGGGCAGTCGCAGCAGCAGCCGTACCAGCGGCCGTGAGGGCCGGGCACCGGCGCGCGGGAAGCCCGGCGCCGACGGCCGGGCGAGCGGGTGGCGCCCACGACGGCCGGGCGAGCGGGTGGGGCCCACGACGGCCGGGCGATTGGGTGGCGCCCACGACGGCCGGATGACCGTACGGCCCACCACTGAGGACGCCGCTGAACATGCCCTTGACACGTTGCCGGTTTCCGGCAGCCTTGACTACTCTCACGTTGCCGGACACCGCGCACGGGGCGTGAACGGCGGGGGGAGGCGCGGGGTGACGGACCAGCGGGCTGATCAGCGGGAGACGTATCTGACCGGGTACGCCGAGATCCTCGCGGAGGTCGCCGGCACGGGGCGCCGGCTCAACCGCGGCGAGCTGGAGGACCGGCGGCTCTCCGGTGAGCAGGCCGCGGAGGCGGGGCACAGTCTGCGCAGTCTCGTACGCCTGCACCTGGACGCCACGCGCACGTCCTGGCCCGGCGGTACGGCGGCCTCCGGTGCCGACGTCACGGACAGCGTCCTCGCCGCCGTCGCCCAGGCCGTCGACGCCTTCGCCGAGGGATACGAACGTGCCCAGCGTCTCGCCGTACGGCAGGAGGAGGCCGCGCGGCGGGAGTTCATCGACGACCTGCTCTACGGGCGCAGCGACCTGGGCCGGCTCGCCGAACGGGCCGAGCGCTTCGGGCTCGTCCTCTCCCGCGCCCACGCGGTCGCGGTGGCCGAGGGGCCCGAGGCGTACGACGACACCGCCCACGTCACCCGGCTCGTGGAGACGGCGCTCATCTCCCGCTTCGGCGAGCGGCGCATCCTGATCACCACCAAGAACGGGCAGCTGGTGTGCATCGCGCCCGGTGACCAGGACGACGTCCTCGCCTTCTTCGCCAAGCAGGCGTATGCCGCCACGGACGGCAGCCGGGTCGCCATCGGGCGCCCCCGGACCGGCGCGGGCGGCGTGGTGCACAGCTACGAGGAGGCGCTGAGCACCCTGGAACTCGCCGAGCGGCTGGAGCTCGGCGATCCCGTACTGCGCGCCGCCGACCTGCTCGTCTACCCGGTGCTGACCCGTGACCGGCAGGCCATGGCCGACCTCGTGACGAGCGTGCTGGGCCCGCTGCGCGGGGCGCGCGGCGGCGCCGAGCCGCTGCTGCGGACCCTGGAGGTGTACTTCGACGCCGGTTGCACCGCGGCCGAGGCGGCCCGACGGCTGACGCTCAGCGTGCGGGCCCTGACCTATCGGCTGGACCGCATCCACCAGCTGACCGGGGCCAACCCCGCCGACCCGGTGCACCGTTACACCCTGCAGACCGCGGTCATCGGGGCCCGGCTGCTGGGCTGGCCCGCCCAGGAGATCTGAGCGGGCCGGCCCCGACCGGTGGGCGGTCGTCAGCCGGTGATCTCCACCTTGCCGTTGCGCCGCGGGTCCGGCTCGTCCTGCTGCTCCGGCCGGTCCCCCGTCTTCGCGCCCCCCGTCTTCGCGCCCCCCGTCTTCGCGTCCCCCGTCTTCGCGTCCTGCCCGTCCTGCCCGGTGATGTTCTTCAGCAGGGCCGGCAGGTCGATGCCCGTGGTGGATCCCAGCAGCTCCATGCCCTGGGCCACGTTGTCGGCGACCGTGCGCGACAGCCGGCTCGCGCCGTCCGTCGAGATGACCGTCATCCTGTCCACGGCCGCGAGCGGCTCGGACGCCTTGGCCACCACCTGCGGCAGCACCTCGACCAGCATCTGCAGCACGGCCGCGTCGCCGTACTGCCCGAAGGCGTCGGCCTTCTGCCGCATCGCCTCGGCCTCGGCCGTGCCCCTGGCGCCGATCGCCGCGGCCTCCGCATCGCCCTCCAGCCGTACGGCCTCGGCGATCGCGGCACGCCGGGCACGCTCGGCCTCACCCTGCTTGAGGCCCTCGACGGCCTCCGCCTCGGCCAGCGCACCACGCCGCTGCTTCTCGCCCTCACCGGTGAGCCGGGCCCGCTCGGCCTCGGCCTGGGCGGCGGCGATCTCGGCCGCCCGCTCGGCCTCCGCCTGCTTCACCCGCGCCACCCGGCGGGCCTCCGACTCCTGCTCGGCCGCGTACCGCTGGGCGTCGGCGGGCTTGCGCACCTCGGTGTCCAGCTGGCGGTCCTTCAACGCGGCCTGCCGCTCGGCGACCTTCTCCTGCTCGGCGAGGATGTCCTGCTGCCGGGCCGCCTCGGCGAGAGGTCCCGCCGCGTTGGCGCGGGCCGACGCCTGGTCGGTCTCGGCCTTGATCTCGGCCTGCTTCAGGTAGAGGGTCCGCTGCGCGACCGCGATCTCCTCCTCGGCCTTCAGCCGCGCCTGCTCGGCGGCCCGCCGGGCCACGGCCTCGGCGATGTCGGCCTCCTGCCGGGCCCGCGCCGCCTCGGGACGGCCGAGGTCCTCCAGGTAGGAGCCCTCGGTGGTGATGTCCTGGATCTGGAAGGCGTCCAGCACCAGGCCCTGCCCGGACAGACTCGCCTCCGCCTCCTCGGCGACCTGCCCGGCGAACGCGGCCCGGTCCCGGATGACGTCCTCCACGGACATCCGGCCGACGATCGCGCGCAGCGCGCCGGACAGCACCTCCTGGGTGAAGCCGACGATGCCGTCCTGCTGCATCAGGAACCGCTGCGCCGCCGCGCGGATCGCGTCCTCCGTGCCGCCGACCTTGACGATCGCGACGCCTTCGAGGTTGGCCTTCACCCCGCGCAGCGTCACCGCGCCGCGCACGGCGACCGGGATGTGGCGCGAGGAGAGGTCGAGCGTGAACCGCTGCTGCACGAACGGCACGACGAACACACCGCCGCCGACCACGACCTTCTGGCCGCTGTTGTCGGTGAACACACGGCCCGTCTCCGGATCGGTGGACTTCTTCCCGCGCCGCCCCGTGACGATGAACGCCTCACTCGGACCGGCCACCTTGTAGCGGCTGACCACCACCAGTGCGAGCAGCACCAGGAGTACGACGACTCCCAGCACCGCGATGACGACAGGACTCATGGCAACGCCCCCGAATCACAGATCACAGAGCACGGAAAAGAAGCAAAGAAAGCAGGAGCCCGCTCAGCGGTCCACCGGGCGCACCACGACCGACGTGCCGGTCGGCACCGCCTCGACCCACACCTCGGCGCCCCGCGCCACCGGCTGCGCACTGCGCGCCGCGCACTTCAGCGGCTGGCCGGCGAGCCGGAGCAGCACCTCGCCGAAGCCGTCCGCGGGGATGGCGGTCACCACCTTGCCGGACGTACCGAGCAGGTCGTCCGCACGGGGCGTGACAGCCGTCCGGTCGCGCATCAGCGCTCGGCTGAAGCGGTACGTCAGCCAGCCGGCCCCGGCTCCGGCGACCGCGCCGGCCCCGGCGGCCCCCGCGGGACCGGTCCAGCCGGTGCCGAGGGCGATGGCCCCACCGAAGCCGGTCATCGCCACGAACCCGGCGACGACCGGCAGCGACAGCCACCCCTCCAGGAGGCCGTCCAGCGCCGTGTCGAACGCGCCTTCCAGCACTCCGTCGAAGACCAGCGACAGGGCGAGCAGCACGACCCCCGTGATACCCAGCCCGAGAAACCAGGCCATGCGTGCCGTCCCCCTCTCGCCCGTCGCTGAGCTCCGGTGAAACGAATCGTCACACGCGCCGGAGGAACGCGTCATTGCCGTGTTCCGGCAATCTTTACGCGTCTTTAATGCCGCCCTCCGCCTCTCCCCCGTCTCCTCGGCCGCTCCTGGAACCGCACCCGGCGCCGGTACTGTCCTCTTTCAAATGGGGACTCAAACGGGGAGCGTTCCGAACCAGGTTCCGCAGGGTGACGCGTACGCGCACATGGTGGTGTGCGGCGACGACGGGCTGGCCCACCGGCTGGCCGCCGAGCTGCGCGGCGTGTACCGCGAACAGGTCACCCTCGTCGTCCCGCCCTCCGGGAGCCGGGTGCGGCAGCCGGTGGTCGGGCGGGCACGCGCGGCCTCGGCGGCGCTGCGGGACATGGTCAGCGCGGCCGTCAACCGGTCGGGCAACGGCGGTAACGGTGGCTCCGGCAGCGGGGACTCGGGCAACGGCGAGCCGGACGGCGCCGGCCGTCAACTGGAGGCCGCCGAGCCGACCGACGACGTGCTCGCGGAGGCCGGCGTGGACCGGGCTGCCGCGCTGGCCCTCGTGTACGACGACGACGAGACCAACATCCGCGCCGCCCTGGCCGCCCGCCGCCTCAACCCCCGGCTCCGCCTGGTCCTGCGCCTGTACAACCGGCGGCTCGGCCGGCACATCGAGGAACTCCTCGACCAGAGCGCGGCGTTGGCGACGGGCGACGCACAGCACAGGGGACTCGACGGCGCCGGGACCTCCACGACCGTGCTGTCCGACGCCGACACGGCCGCACCCGCGCTGGCCGCGACCGCGCTCGTCGGCACCAGCAAGGTCGTCGAGACGGACGGGCTGCTGCTGCGCGCGGTGGAACGGCAGCCGCCCCGCCCCGGCGAGGTGGCCGATCCCGGGCTGTGCACCCTCGCGCTGCTCTCCGCGACGAGCAACGACCCGGCCGGCGCGGACGGTTCGGAGGGCAGCGGTGCGCAGGGGCCCCAGCTGCTGCCCGACGCGGCGGCGGTGGAGGCGGCCACCGGGCGCGGCACCGTCGCCCTGGAGCAGGTCTCGTACTCCGGTCCCCCACTGCCCGCCGCGCGCGCCGGTGTGCCACCGTTCGGCGAGCTGTTCTCGCGGCGGCTGCGGTGGTCGCTGGCGGGCCTGGGGGCCTGCGTGGTCGCCCTCGCGGTGGCGTTGATGGTGGTCACCGGGGACCATCCGCTGCACGCCACGTATGTGACCCTGCTCGATCTGTTCTCCATCAACGAGCCCGCCCACAACAAGGACTCCGGGCGTCAGGTGCTCCAACTGCTGTCCGGTTTCGTCGGGCTCCTCCTGCTGCCGGTGCTGCTGGCCGCCGTGCTCGAAGCCCTCGGGACCTTCCGCAGCGCCTCGACGGTGCGCAAGCCGCCGCGCGGTCTCGGCGGGCACGTCGTCCTGCTCGGTCTCGGCAAGATCGGCACGCGCGTGCTGACCCGGCTGCGGGAGATGGACATCCCCGTGGTGTGTGTCGAGGCCGACCCCGAGGCGCGGGGCATGGCGACCGCGCGGCGACTGCGGGTACCGGTGGTGCTCGGGGACGTCACCCAGGAGGGTGTCCTGGAGGCCGCGAAGATCCACCGCGCGCACTCCCTGCTCGCCCTGACCAGCGTGGACACGACCAACCTGGAAGCCGTGCTGTACGCCCGCTCCGTACGGTCCGGACTGCGGGTGGTACTGCGCCTGTACGACGACGACTTCGCGACCGCCGTGTACCGCACCCTGCGCGCCGCGCACCCGGACGCGCTCACCCGCAGCCGCAGTGTGACCCACCTGTCCGCGCCCGCGTTCGCCGGGGCGATGATGGGCCGCCAGATCCTCGGGGCGATCCCCGTCGAGCGGCGGGTGCTGCTGTTCGCGGCGGTGGAGGTGGCCGGGCATCCGCAGCTGGAGGGGAAGACGGTCGGGGAGGCGTTCCGGGCGGGGGCGTGGCGGGTGCTGGCGCTGGAGGTGTCCGGCGGGCGCGGGGCGGCGGACGCGGGGCTGGTGTGGGAGCTGCCCGACACGTATGTCCTGCGGAGCGAGGACCGGGTGGTGCTGGCGGCCACGCGGCGGGGGCTGGCCGAGCTGCTGGGGCGGCGGGCGAGGCAGGGACGGAGCGGTAGGGACTCACGGTAGGAGCCCCGCCCCCCTGCGCCCCCGCCAGGGGACTCCGGTCCCGCGATCCCACCACACGACACCGGCCCCCCGACACCGGTCCCACCACACGACACCGGCCCCGGCCCAGCGACCCCGGCCCATGCCCCTTCCACCGCCCGACGCGGTCGGTCATGAAGCCGCCCCCGCACCGACGCGGGCGGCGAGCGGCTAGCCGCGCGGCAAGTGCCTCTCCGCGAAGTCCAGTTCCAGCCGGACCTGCTTGATCCGCTCGTCCACCACCAGTGACCCGTGCCCCGCGTCGTACCGGTACACCTCGTGGACCGCGTTCCTCGACTCCAGGCGCTTGACGTAGTTCTCGACCTGGCGGATCGGGCAGCGCGGGTCGTTGACCCCCGCGGAGATGTAGACCGGGGCCTTCACCTGGTCGACGTAGGTCAGCGGGGAGGACGCCTCGAAGCGGTCGGGGACCTCTTCGGGGGTGCCGCCGAGGAGGGTGCGGTCGAGGGCCTTCAGGCCTTCCATCTCGTCGTGGTACGCGGTGACGTAGTCGGCGACGGGGACGGCGGCGATGCCCAGCGTCCACGCCTCGGGCTGGGTGCCGAGGCCGAGGAGGGTGAGGTAGCCGCCCCAGGAACCGCCGGTGAGGATCAGGCGGGCGGGGTCCGCGAGGCCGGAGGTGACCGCCCACTCGCGCACCGCCGCGATGTCCTCCAGCTCGATGAGACCCACCCGGTGCTTGAGGGCGTCGGTCCACGCCCTGCCGTACCCGGTGGAGCCGCGGTAGTTGACGCGTACCACCGCGTACCCGTGGTCGACCCAGGCGGCGGGGCCGGCGGCGAAGGCGTCGCTGTCGTGCCAGGTGGGGCCGCCGTGGATGTCGAAGACCGTCGGGAGCGGGCCGGTCGTGCCGGCCGGCTTCTGGACCAGGGCGTGGATGCGGCCGCCCGGCCCTTCCACCCAGACGTCCTCCACCGGTACCGAGCCGGGCGACTTCATGCCGGGCGGGTCCAGGACGACCCGGCCGGTCGTCGAGCGCACCGTCGACGGCTCGGCGGCCGAGGACCACAGGTACTCCACGCTGCCGTCCGGGCGGGCCGTCGCCCCGGAGACGGTGCCGGCCGGGGTCTCGATCTCCACCAGCTCGCGCTCGGCGAGGTCGTAGCGGAAGAGCTCGCTGCGGGCCTCGAAGCCGTGCACGATCAGCAGGCCGCTGCCGTCCGGGTACCACTCGGCGCTGACGTCACCGGGCAGTTCCAGGGCGAGGTCGGTCTGCTCGCCCGTCGCCACGTCCCACACCAGGGGCTCCCAGCGGCCCCGGCGCTGGTGGCCGATGAGCAGGCGGGTGTCACCGTCGACCGGCGCGAAGCCGAGCACCTCCAGGCCCAGCTCCTCCTCGCCGCCCTTGGTGTCGTCCAGCTCGGCGACCGTCGAGCCGTCGGGGCGCAGGACGCGCAGCGCCGAGTGCATGGCGTCGCCGTGCTCGGTGTGCTCGATCGCGATCAGCGTGCCGTCGTGGGAGAGGTCGCCGACGCCCGCGGACTCGCGGTGCCGGTAGATCTCCGCCGGGGGCCCGCCCGCGTACGAGAGGTGGATCGTCGTACCGTCCTCGTCGGTCGAGCGGCCGATCACCGCCGTGCGTCCGTCCCGGCCGAGGGCGAGGCCCGCCGGGTAGGAGGGGGCGAGGCCCGGGACGGCGAGCTCGTCCTCGCCGCCCGCGAAGGGCTGGCGGCGCCAGACGCCGAACTCGTCGCCGTCCTTGTCGTCGAACCACCAGATCCAGTCGCCGTCCGGCGGGAGCACGCCGTCCGTCGTGCCGTTGGGCCGGTTCGTGACCTGGCGCTGCTCGCCGGTCGACCGGTCCCAGGCGTACAGCTCGTACGTCCCCGTCGCGTTGGACACGAACAGGGAGCGGTCCGGTGCGTCCTCGGCCCAGTCGGGCAGCGACACCCGGGGCGCCCGGAACCGCTTCTCCCAGTCGGGCATACGCTCGGTGCTCCCGCCCTGCCGGCCGTCCTGTCCCCGCCGCTGGTCCGACGACACGGACCCGTTGCTCTCAGTCATGGCCCCCATACTGCCCCGCCCGGGTGACAACGCGCAGATCAGATCCCCAGCCTGTGGATAACTTCCCCCGTCGCGGCCTCACCGCGACCACTTCCAGCCCCGCCTCCGACGCTTTTCCACAGCCCCGCGGCCGGGTCGCGCGACCGCGCCCCGTACCGTGGGGGCGTGTACCGGTTTCTGCTGACGCCCCGATGGTGGGGGATCAACGTCTTCGTCGTCCTGGCCATCCCCTTCTGCATCTTCATGGGTTCGTGGCAGCTCGGCCGGTTCGAGGACCGGGTGCAGGACCACGAGACCACGACCACCGAGCAGGACCCGGCCCGCCGCGAGGCGGCCCGCCCGCTGGCGGAGATGCTGCCGGTGGACAAGGCGACGGTCGGCGAGCAGACCACCGTGAGCGGCCGGTACGACGACCAGCTGCTCGTCCCGGAGCGGAAGCTGGACGACCGGGAGGGCTACTACGTCCTCACGCTGCTGCGCACCGACGCCGGCGAGGCGCTGCCCGTCGTGCGCGGCTGGCTGCCCGGCGAACCCGACCCGGCGAAGGCCCCGGCCCCGCCCACCGGCGAGGTCACCGTCACCGGAGCGCTCCAGGCGGCCGAGTCACCCGGCAGCAACGGCGTCAGCGGCCGCTCCGGGTGGCCGGACGGGCAGACCGGCGCGATCAGCGCGGCGACGCTGCTGAACCTCGTGCCGTACGACGTGTACGACGCGTGGGTCACGCTCAACGAGGGCGACTCCGGGATGCGGGCCGTGCCCGTGAGCGCGCCGCAGGGCACGGGGCTGGACCTGAAGGCGTTCCAGAACCTCGGCTACACCGCCGAGTGGTTCGCCTTCGTCGGCTTCGTGATCTTCATGTGGTTCCGGCTGCTGCGCCGCGAGGTCGAACTCGCCCGCGACGCGGAACTCGGCCTGGCCCCGGAGGACGAGCCGGGACCTGATTCGAAGCCGGAGCCGGAGCGGGAGCCGCACCCCAGCCCGTCCGGCGTCTGACGCCGGACGCCGGACGCATCACCGGAACGCACCGCCGGAGCACCCCGGGACGCACCGCCGGAGGCGCTGCGGGGCGCACCTCGGGATGCACCCCCGAACGCACCCCGGGCGCACCGCCGGGCGCACCACCGAACGCACCCCCGGACGCGCCGCGGGGCGCAGGTCTGACGGTGGAGTACGGGCCGGACGGTGGGCGGCCGGTGGCCGGGCGCCCTACTCCGTCCCCGCCAGTACACCCGTCCAGTACACCGTCCCCGCGCAGGCGTTGGTCACCGTGGCCGTCGCCGAGCCCGAGCCGCCCTCCGGGGTGTACGTCACCGACACACTCCCCTCGGCCGGGCCGTCCTCGGTGACCAGCTGGGTCGTGGTGCCGGTGTCGTCGCCGCCCGTGGTGGTGCCGCTCGTGGCGGCCGTGGGTTCGGTGGGCGAGGGGTCGGCCGTGGGCCCGCCGGTGCCGCCCCCCGTGGTGCCGCCGGTGGTGGGACAGGTTTCCGAGGGCACCCACGCGAACTGCACCTCGTACGCGGAGCCGGACGGCAGTGACAGTGCGGCGGCCTCCAGGGACGGGTCGGGCAGTCCGGCCGCGGCGCCCCCCGCGGCGTGCCGTGCCGTGCCGATGCTGGTGGCGTCCGCCGCACCCTGCGGGGTGGCGACCACGCTGCCGGGGCCGACGACGGTACAGCCGTCCGCGGAGACGTTGGTGACGCGGAAGGAGCCGTAGACCACACCCGTGGAGTCGGGGGCTGCGCTGCTCGCGACGGCCGGGCCGAGCTGCTTCGCCGTGCAGGCGGGGAGGTCGGCGGCGGTACTGGCGGACGGGTCGGCGCCGGGGGCCGAGCCCGTCGCGGCACCGCTCTCCGGGTCCGTGGGCGTCTCCTCGGGGTCGTCCTTGTCCTTGCCCTCGGCCGTGCCCGCGGAGCCGGCGATGCCGCTCTGCCCGCCGGCCGGGTCCTTCCCCTGCGAGGAACCGCCCTGGGCCTGCGAGGCGTTGCCCGCGACGGACGGGTCGGCACCCGGTCCGGTGGCGTTCGAGACGTGCACGAGGGCGGGGACCGCCGTGCCGATGAAGAGGGCGGCGGCCGCCATACCGACGACGGCCTGGCGCTTGCGCGCCCGCCTGGCGGGCACCGCGCGGCGCAGGTGGTCCAGGGTGCCGTCGCTCGGCTCCACGTCCTGGACGGCCTGGTGCAGCATCCTGCGCAGGGCCAGCTCGTCGGAGTCGAGTCCCTTGGGCTCGTCAGTCCTGTCGAGACTGTCGAGCCTGTCAGGCCCCTGAGTGTCGGGGCCCTGTTCGGCGGGGCCGTTGTTCACAGTTCCGTTCCCAGCGTGCGTGTACTTCGACGGTTCTTGCCCGGCAGGTCCGGCGGGACCGGCGGATCCGGCCGACTCGTCCGGTGGCTCGGCAGGTCCGGTCGGCGCGGTCGGCGCGGTCGCCGGGTTCCCCTCCCGGGGCCCGTGCTCGTCGCGGGCGGCGCGCCGCTCGTCGTCGCCGTCGCTCATGCCGGTGCCTCCATGGCCACCCTGAGCGCCGCGATGCCACGCGATCCGTACGCCTTGACCGAGCCCAGGGATATGCCGAGCGTCTCGGCGACCTGCGCCTCGGTCATGTCGGCGAAGTAGCGCAGGACCAGCACCTCGCGCTGACGGCGCTGGAGCCCCTTCATCGCCTTGATCAGGGAGTCGCGCTCCAGCTGGTCGTAGGCGCCCTCCTCCGCGCTCGCCATGTCCGGCATGGGCTTGGAGAGCAGCTTGAGGCCGAGGATGCGGCGGCGCAGCGCGGAGCGCGAGAGGTTGACGACGGTCTGACGCAGATACGCCAGGGTCTTCTCCGGGTCACGGACGCGTTTGCGCGCCGAGTGGACGCGGATGAAGGCCTCTTGGACGACGTCCTCGCAGGAGGCGGTGTCGTCGAGGAGGAGCGCGGCGAGGCCGAGCAGTGACCGGTAGTGCGTCCGGTACGTCTCGGTGAGGTGGTCGACGGTGGTACCCGCCGCCACCGCGTCCCCGTCCGCGCCGTCGCGCTGGTTCGGAATGCGGGCCGGCCGCGCTGCGGGCATGGGCGCGATCACCGGCATGCCACCGGCCGGACCGGCCACACGGGGACGGACGGGCCGGACGGGCGGCCGCACAGCGGGGCCACGCGTCGCCGCGGGGAAATCGAGTACCTCTGCCACGCCAGTTGGACACGCACACCCCCGTGAGGGTTGTACGTGCCGGGCGTCACGTTCCCGCATCTGCCGGGCGGCCACCCGGCAGACGGTGCGTCATAGGCCCTCATCGTCCCGTTCTTCCCCTATGTCCCATGTGAACGAGCGTCCCCACGCCCGCCCTCGGCGTCCCCACGCCGACCATGCGCCCCCGCGCCCTGAATGGGTGACCGCATAGACGCTCCCCGCCCTTCGCACGGTTGCGAAGGGCGGGGAGGAAATCCTCTGATGCCACAGGTGCCGGGTACAAGTAGTCCGGACCGACTTCCGGATCACATCTCGTCCATGGATCCTACAAACGAAACCCACAGCGGCGGCCAGGACTTTTCCCGGCCTGCCCCTCCACCGGTCTTTCTCCCGGCCGGTCCGCCGGACGATCTGCCGGCCGCCCGTGGTCAGACGAACTCGGCCGCCACCAGCTCCGCGATCTGCGCGGTGTTCAGCGCGGCTCCCTTGCGCAGGTTGTCTCCGCAGACGAAGAGTTCGAGTGCCGTCGGGTCGTCGAGGGCCCGCCGTACCCGGCCGACCCAGGTCGGGTCGGTGCCGACCGCGTCGGCGGGGGTCGGGAACTCCCCCGCGGCCGGGTTGTCGAAGAGGACGACTCCGGGCGCGGTGGCCAGGATCTCCCGGGCCTTGCCGACCGTCACCTCGCCCTCGAAACGGGCGTGGACGGTCAGGGAGTGCGTGGTGACGACCGGCACCCGTACGCACGTCACGGCGACGGGAAGGTTCGGCAGCCCGAGGATCTTGCGGGACTCGTCCCGCACCTTCATCTCCTCCGAGGACCAGCCGTCGTCCTTCAGGGACCCGGCCCACGGTACGACGTTCAGCGCGACCGGCTCCGGGAACGGCCCGGTGTCGTCACCGACGGCCCGCCGCACGTCACCGGGGCCGGTCCCCAGCTCGGTGCCGGCCACCAGGGACAGCTGCCGGCGCAGCGTCTCCACACCGTCCCGCCCGGCGCCGCTCACCGCCTGGTACGAGGAGACGACCAGCTCGCGCAGTCCGAATTCGGCGTGCAGCGCGCCCAGCGCCACGATCATGGAGAGAGTCGTGCAGTTGGGGTTGGCGACGATCCCGCGCGGCCGCATCCGCACCGCGTGCGGATTGACCTCGGGCACGACGAGCGGCACGTCCGGGTCCATCCGGAACGCGCCGGAGTTGTCGACCACCACCGCGCCCTTGGCGGCGGCGACCGGCGCCCACTGGGCGGAGACCTCGTCGGGTACGTCGAACATGGCGACGTCGACCCCGTCGAAGGCCTCTTCGCTCAGCGCGACGACCTCGACCTCCTCCCCGCGCACGGCCAGCTTGCGGCCGGCCGAGCGAGGTGAGGCGATCAGGCGGATGTCGCCCCAGATGTCCGCGTGCTGGGACAGGATCTGGAGCATGACCGTGCCGACGGCGCCGGTCGCTCCGACGACGGCCAGGGTCGGCCGTCCGGTGCGCCCGGCGCCTTGGATGTCGGACATCAGCGCCCGGTGCCTCCGTAGACGACGGCCTCGTCGCTGTCGGAGTCCAGCCCGAAGGCGGTGTGCACGGCGCGCACGGCATCGTTCACGTCGTCCTTGCGGGTGACGACCGAGATGCGGATCTCGGAGGTCGAGATCAGCTCGATGTTCACGCCCGCGTCGGACAGCGCGGTGAAGAAGTCGGCGGTGACGCCCGGGTTGCTCTTCATGCCCGCGCCGACCAGGGAGATCTTGCCGATCTGGTCGTCGTAGCGCAGCGAGTCGAAGCCGATGCCGGAGCGGTTCTTCTCCAGCGCGTCGATGGCCTTGCGGCCCTCGGCCTTCGGCAGGGTGAAGGAGATGTCGGTGAGGCCCGTGGAGGCCGCGGACACGTTCTGCACGACCATGTCGATGTTGACCTGGGCGTCGGCGATCGCCCGGAAGATCGCTGCGGCCTCGCCCGGCTTGTCCGGGACACCGACGACGGTGACCTTGGCCTCGGAGGTGTCGTGCGCGACACCGGAGATCATGGCCTGCTCCACGTGCTTTTCCCCTCGCTTGATCGGCTCGCTGCTGACCCATGTGCCCTGCAGTCCGCTGAAGCTGGACCGGACGTGGATCGGGATGTTGTACCGGCGGGCGTACTCCACACAGCGGTGGAGGAGCACCTTGGAACCGGAGGCCGCGAGCTCCAGCATGTCCTCGAAGGAGATCCAGTCGATCTTCTTCGCCTTCGACACCACGCGCGGGTCGGCGGTGAACACGCCGTCGACGTCGGTGTAGATCTCACAGACGTCCGCGTCGAGCGCGGCGGCGAGGGCGACGGCCGTCGTGTCGGACCCGCCGCGCCCCAGCGTGGTGATGTCCTTGCTGTCCTGGCTGACGCCCTGGAAGCCGGCCACGATGGCGACGTTGCCCTCGTCCACCGAGGTGCGGATGCGGCCCGGCGTCACGTCGATGATCCGGGCTTTGTTGTGGACCGAGTCGGTGATGACTCCGGCCTGGCTGCCGGTGAACGACTGGGCCTCGTGGCCCAGGTTTTTGATCGCCATGGCCAGCAGCGCCATGGAGATACGCTCTCCGGCGGTCAGCAGCATGTCGAGTTCGCGCCCGGCAGGGATCGGGGATACCTGCTCGGCGAGATCGATCAGCTCGTCCGTCGTGTCGCCCATCGCGGAAACGACGGCGACCACCTGGTTGCCGTTCTTCTTCGCTTCCACGATCCGCTTGGCGACGCGCTTGATGCCCTCGGCATCGGCTACGGAGGAGCCTCCGTACTTCTGCACGACAAGGCCCACGTGCGCTCCTCGCTCAATCAGTCTCTTTCCGCACGTACGTATATGTACTGCGGTCGGCTCATTTTACCGAGCGTCCGGATTTCCCCCCTGCGGTATCGCATGGTGAGACTCCCGGGCCCGTCCAGGCAGGCTCATGCCCAGGAGGACGCGGGTCACTCGGGAAAGTGCCGTGTGTCACACGTTCACAAGCGGGGCGGGTCAGTCCGCGAGCTCTTCGAGGGGTTCGGTGTCGAGGGTGATGTTGACGGGGCTGGGAGCTTCACGGGGGAGCCGAAGACACTGTTCGCCTGCTGGCGGTACCGGCCGTCCTGGGGCTCCGTGAACACGGTGACCGTGCAGTCGTCTCGGTCGACGAAGTGCTGGCGCCCGGGGAGGTCACGGCGTACGACTGGCCGCGTGGAGTCCAGCGGTTGGGCGGGGGGCGAGGGTCACGGACCGTCACCTACGTCGGCGTTCCGGCGTTGACGGGCAACACCTGGCCGCTGCGCTGGTACAGCGGGCCGACCGCTACCGCGCCGTACGTGTGCGCGGCGGGACTCCTCGCGGCACTGGGGACCGGCGGGCTCTGAGCCACTGCCCCGCGCGGCACCCCGCCCAAAAAACGTGAACATCTCGCCACCATCGTCCTCGCAGCACTCATTTGAGCGCCCCGAGGACAAACCGCCCCCATCAGTTCACGCTTTTCAGCGCGGCACCCGCCCCCAGCCCGCCGGAACGGCCCGTGTCACCTGACCGGGCGCAGGCCCAGCGGGCCCGCGATCTCCTCGACCATGACCCTGCCCGCCTCGGTCTCCAGGGTCTCGTCGCCGAGGTCCTGGTCGGTGTCGAGGCCGTCCAGTTCCTCCAGGGGCTGGTTCAGGCGGACGTGGGCGACGACCGACTGGAGGGCGCGCAGGGTCGCGGAGGCCGTGGAACCCCAGTTGGAGAAGTAGGAGAACTGCCACCACCACAGGGCCTCCGTGGTGCGGCCCGCCTTGTAGTGGACCATGCCGTGGCGCAGGTCGGTGATGACGTCGGTGAGGTCGTCGGAGATCCGGGCCGGAACCCGCGCCTTGCTCGGCTCGTAGGGGTCGAAGACCTCGGAGTAGACGTCGATCGGTTCGAGGATGCGGGCGAGGTTCTCCCGCAGGTCGTCCACGTCCAGCTCGGGGCCCGGGTCGGGCTCGTAGCGCTCGTCCGGGACGATGTCCTCGTGGGCGCCGAGCCGGCCGCCGGCCAGCATGAGCTGGGAGACCTCCAGGAGGAGGAAGGGGACCGCCGAGTCCGGTTCGTCGCCCTTGGCGACCTCCGTGACGGCGACCAGGAAGCTCTCGATCTGGTCCGCGATCTGAACGGCGAAGTCGTCGGGGTTCTGGTTGGTCGCGTGCAGCGTGGCGTCAGACATCTAGGAGTCGTCTCCCCTCGAAGGCGCGGCCGAGGGTCACCTCGTCCGCGTATTCCAGGTCGCCGCCCACCGGGAGGCCGCTGGCCAGGCGGGTGACCTTGAGGCCCATGGGCTTGATCATGCGGGCGAGGTACGTGGCCGTGGCCTCGCCCTCCAGATTCGGGTCCGTGGCCAGGATCAGTTCCGTGACGGTGCCGTCCGCGAGACGGGCGAGCAGTTCACGGATACGGAGGTCGTCGGGGCCGACCCCGTCGATCGGGCTGATCGCGCCGCCGAGCACGTGGTAGCGCCCGCGGAACTCACGGGTGCGCTCGATGGCCACGACGTCCTTCGGTTCCTCCACCACACAGATCACCGCCGGGTCGCGACGCGGGTCGCGACAGATGTTGCACTGCTCCTCCTGCGCGACGTTCCCGCAGGTCGCGCAGAAGCGGACCTTGGCCTTCACTTCCATGAGGGCCTGGGCGAGCCGCCGTACGTCGGTCGGTTCCGCCTGAAGGATGTGGAAGGCGATCCGCTGCGCGCTCTTGGGACCGACGCCGGGCAGCCGCCCGAGTTCGTCGATGAGGTCCTGGACCACGCCTTCGTACAACGGACTGCCGTCCTTCCTGAGGTTCCTGCACTACGTACGGTAGAGGGCTTCGGCCGGTCTGAGAAAGGCGAACTCAGAAAGGCAGGCCGGGGATGCCGCTGCCGCCGCCCATGCCCTGGGCGAGCGGGCCCAGCTTCTGCTGCTGAAGAGCCTGCGCGTTCTCGTTGGCCGCCTGGACCGCGGCGACGACCAGGTCGGCGAGGGTCTCGGTGTCCTCCGGGTCCACCGCCTTCGGGTCGATCCGCAGGGCGCGCAGCTCGCCGGAACCGGTGACCGTCGCCTTCACCAGACCGCCGCCCGCCTGGCCGTCGACCTCGGTGCTCGCCAGTTCCTCCTGCGCCCGGGCGAGATCCTGCTGCATCTTCTGGGCCTGCTGAAGCAGCTGCTGCATGTTGGGCTGGCCACCACCGGGGATCACGTTCAGCTCCTGTCGCCGCTGTCGCCGCGGGGTCACCGCGGGTTTTTGCCGTTCGGCACGAGCCTACGTGGTCCGCGCGGCCCTCGCTCCAGCACTCTTTCGAGTGATGCCGAGGAGGAGGCCCGTATCTGATTAACGCCCCCTTCCGGGCGGAAAAGCGGCCGAACCCGGGTCCTCGCCACCCATTGGGCGGTAGGAAGGATTCCGCGCACGAGGCCTTCAGGGCGTCTTGGGTCTTCACGGACGGCGAGCAGTAGGGAGTGCCGGGTGGGTCAGCCGGGGATGCAGCCCGAGGGGCCGCCGCAGGACGGGCGAGGTGGTGAGGGGGCGGCCGGGCTGCGGCCGGGTGACCTGACCGGGAGGGTGTTTCCGCTCGGGGACTGGGCCCTGCCCGCGGAACGGCTGGACGAGCTGTACCGGTGGGTGGAGCGGGGCGCGCTGGACACGGCGGCCTGGTACCTGGCGGACCGGGTGTGGAAACGGCGGAGCGCCGTCGCGTTGCGGGGCGGGGCCGCGGCGGGGGCTCTCGCCGGGGCGGCGCTGCCGCTGCTGGACATGTCCGGCGCGGTGGGCAGGGTCGCGCCCTGGGGATATCTGGCGCTGCTGTTCGCCGTGGCCTGCGTGGCCGCGGACCGGTACTTCGGGGTCACGTCCGGATGGATGCGGGACGTGGCCACGGCGCAGGCGGTGCAGCGGCGGCTCCAGGTGCTCCAGTTCGACTGGGCGTCGGAGAGCGTGCGGGAGGTACTGGGCCCGGCGGACGGAACGGCGAGTGAGGCGGCCGAGCGGTGCCTGCTGGTGCTGCGGCGGTTCTCCGAGGACGTGACGGAACTGGTGCGGGCGGAGACGACGGACTGGATGGTGGACTTCCGGACCGGGGCCGTACCGCTGGGACCACAGGCGGGAGCCTCCGCGGAGGGACGCCCGGAGGCCGGGGCAGGAGGGCCGGGACGGTTCTCGGTGTCGTCGAACGGGCCCCGGCCGAACATGCCCCGGCAGCGGCCGCCGGAGCCTCGGTGACGGACGTCACGGCGAGAGCGGGAGCGGTCGCGCTCACTGGCTCCCCGACGGTCAGGCGCGCTGGCGAATGTCGGAGGACGTGTAGCCCCGGTGGAGCTGAAGCGCCTCGTCCGCCAGCGCCTGCGGGATGACCTTCTCGGTCACCAGGTTCCTCACCGCCTTGTCGATGGAGTCGCTGATGGGCGACAACTCGGGCATCGACTTGCCGTCCGCGATGATGCCCGGGTCGAAGTGCTGGTGGATGGAGGAGTTGTCGTTGGCGTGGCCCGCTCGCAGGTTCCTGCCGTTGTTGGAGGTGGCAGCGACGAGGTCCCGGAAGTTGCCGTTGCCCCCCGCGAAGGCGTCGAACGCGGTCATGATGCCCGCGACCTTGGCGGACGGGGCGCACGCGGTGGCGAACTTCTCCACCGCTGTCCTGATCTTCAACGCCTGCGGTCCGTTCTGGCCGGCGGAGGCCAGGGACTGGGCAGCCTTCTCGAGGATGTGCCCGACGTAGTAGTCCGAAAGCCGGTGGTTGCGTGAGATACCGATGGGATTGGGGCCCGGGGTAGTACCGGTGACCTTTCCGTTGTCCCAGTTGGTCTTGAGAGCGACGTCCCACGAGTTGTCACCCGCGAGGTCCTTGTTGCGCTGCTGCGCTCGCGGAGAGGACGGGCGGTCGGCGACTCCCTGATAGCTCAGCATCTCCTCGGTGGCCGCGTTGGAGATGTTCGGGCGCTTGTAGGACTTCATGTGCGGTCCCGGCGTCACCCGCTGCACGGGAAGTCCCGCGGAGGAACCGGACGCCTGCCCGTGGTGGCCGCAGCCGGGACCGTGGGCGTGCCGCTGCTGCCCGATCACACGGGAGGCCGCCGCGTTGCCGGCGCTGCGCTGCAGCATCCGCAGCGCATCGGGGGTGTGCGTGCCGGCGGTGGCGGTGGACGGGACGCGGTTTCCCGTGGCAGCGGCCTTCCGCTGTTCCTCTCCCGCCTTCTGGTCCCGTGCGTACATCTGCAAGCCTCCCTCGGTGGACCGTCCAGCCTCGAACGGCCGAAACCCACGGCGCAAGGTCCACAGGGGCACGGTTCGCCGCCCAGGGGGCAGCCCGACCGGTACGACCGGGTGGCGGTGCATGCCGCCGGGCGGCTACTGGCGTCGGTAGGTCAGCCTCTCCCCGTTGCCGGTGTTGGTGCGCTCCAGGGTGCCGTTCGGCAGGAGGGTGACCCGGGTCGGATCGCCCGGGCGGCAGGAGGAGGACGGGCCCACCGTCACCGTGGAGGGGCCGATGTCCAGGGGGCCGTCGGGGCCCGGGGCGCCGGCCAGGTCGGCCTCGAAGACGCAGTGGTAGGTGCCGTTGCCGGCCGGGCCGTCGGCCACGAGGGACAGGACCGCGTCGCCCACGTCGCCCTGCCGGATGGTCAGCCGCCGGGGGTGGACGCCGGACGCGTTGTCGATGGTCGTCGCCCAGGTGCCCAGGTAGGCGGCCGGGACCGTGCCCTCCCGGGTCGCCGACGCTGTGGGCGTCGGCGGCCGGTCGGCCTCGGTCGTCGGCGCCGAGCCGTCCGTACCGGGGCCCGGGCCCGGGGCCGCGCCGGCCGTCGGGGTGCTCGTGGGGTCGTCACCGGCCCGGTTGCCGCCGTCGCCGTCCCCGCTCATCAGGGCGTACACCGAACCGCCGGCGCCCAGCGCGACGACCAGGGCGACCACGACCAGCAGCGCGGTGGACCGGCCTCTTCGCGGCGGCTCGGCCGGCGGCCCGTACGGCGGCGGCCCGTACGGCGGGGTCGAGCCGAGACCGCCGTACGGCGGGTGGTACCCGGGGGGCGCGTTCCAGGCCGGGGCCGGGGCGTAGCCGTGGGCGGGCGGCTGGGGGTGCTGCGGGTGCTGTAGGTGCTGGTGTTCCTGCGGGTGCTGGGGGTGCTGATGTTGCTGTGGGTGCTGGTGTTGCTGGGGGTGCTGCGGGTGGCCGTAGGCGGGCGGGGGTGTCGGGGGCCCCTGGCCCGCGACCAGTGTCGGAAGGTGGTTCAGCGGGGCGCCGCTGCCCGGCTCACGCGGAGGCGGCGGGCCACCGTCCGGCATCGCCCCGGCCGGCTCCCGCCCTGCGGACGGGTCCTGGGGCGGGACCGGCTCCTGGGGTGAGCTCGGGACCTGAGGCGGGACCGGGTCCTGGGGTGAGCTCGGGTTCTGGGGCGGGACCGGGCTCTGGGCAGAGATCGGGCTCTGGGCGGAGATCGGGCTCTGGAACGGGAGCGGGCTCGGGTCCGCGTTCGGATGCCGGTTCGGGTTCGGCGCGTCCCGCTGCGGACCGGCCACCGCGGCGGCGCCCGCGGCGGGCCCGGCTGCCCCCGGCGGCTCCGGGTTCTCCGTGTCCAGCAACCGCACCGCGTGCCGGCCGAGCTGGGCCACCAGCGCGCTGGGCAGCCAGGGGTCGCGGGAGCGGCCGTCGGCGACCGTGTCCTGCGCCCCCGTGCGCTCCAGGACCTCGGCGAGCCCGGGGCGCGCGGCGGGGTCCTTCTTCAGGCAGTCGCGTACCAGGTCGGCGATGCCCTCGGGCACCCCGTCCAGATCGGGTTCCTCCTGGGCGATGCGAAACATCAGGGCGTGCACGCCGCTGTTGGCGGTGCCGAACGGCAGCGCGCCGGTGGCGGCGTAGGAGAGGACCGAGCCGAGGCAGAAAACGTCGCACGCGGGCGTGATGCGGTCGCCGCGCACCTGCTCGGGCGCCATGAAACCGGGCGAGCCGACGAGCGCGCCGGTGCGGGTGAGCCCGCCGTCGGTGACCGTCTCCAGGGCACGTGCGATGCCGAAGTCGATGACCCGGGGGCCGTCGATGGTGACGAGCACGTTGGACGGCTTGAGGTCGCGGTGCACGATCCCGGCGGCGTGGATGTCCTGCAGCGCGTGGGCGAGCCCGGCCCCCAGGGTCCGCACCGAGCGCTCCGGCAGAGCACCGTGATCGTGCCCGACGACCTGCTGGAGGCTGGGGCCCGCGACGTACCCGGTGGCGACCCACGGGACGGCGGCCTCGGTGTCGGCGTCCAGCACGGGAGCCGTCCAGTACCCGCCGACCCGCCGCGCGGCGCCGACCTCCTGCCGGAACCGCTGCCGGAACTCCTCCTGCGCGGCCAGTTCCTCGCGCACCAGCTTGACGGCGACCGTGCGTCCGCGGTCCGAACGGGCCAGATAGACCTGGCCCATACCGCCCGCACCGAGCCGCCCCAGCAGCCGGTAGACGCCAATGTGCCGCGGGTCCCCGCCCCCGAGCTCCTCCATGTCGCGCCGCCTTCCCCCGCACGTGAACCCACGTGAGCAACAGACCCAAGATAGTGCGGGTCGGACGTACTGGGAGCCGGTCCGGTTCTACGGTTCCGTAACAGGCGGGTCGCCGATGTCCCCCAGCACCTTCGACAGGCGTTCGAGCGCCTCGACCGCCTCCGCAAGCGCCGCCTCGGACCCGTACGCCCGCACCAGCCGGTCGGCGAGGGCGGCGTGCCCGGGGCCGATGCGGGAGACGGCCGCGCGGCCCGCCTCCGTCGGCGCGAGCAGCTTGGCCCGGCGGTGTGCCGGGTTGGGCAGGTACTCGGCGAGACCACGCTCCACCAGCAGATCGGCGACGCGCTGCACGCTCTGCCGGGTGACGCCCATCGCCCGCGCCACGCCGGAGACGGGCAGCGGCTCGCGCAGGACCGCGCCGAGCACCTGCCACCACGCCGCGGTGAGTCCGGCGGGGCGGGCCAGTTCCTCGGCGACCGCGAGGAACTGGCCGTTGAGCCGGAAGACGCCGAGGGCGCCGCGGCTGAGCAGGTCCTGCCGCTCCCGGCCGCTCACTCGGCGCCCGCCTTCTCCAGCACGGCGTACGCCTGCGGGTCGGAGTCGTGGAACAGCCGGTACCAGGCGTCCAGCACCTCGCCCTCGTACGCCCCGAGCAGGCCGAGGACCTCGCGGGCGAAGGCGACCGGCTCGGTGGGCCCGGCCGTGATCAGACCCCGGTCGGTGACCGCGTCGGCCTCCACATACCGCTCGCCGCCCGCGTAGCCGGTCGCCGCCAGGTAGGAGGAGACGGCGCTGGTGTGCGCGCGGTCGTCGAGCAGGCCCTCGCGGGCCAGTCCGGCGGTGGCGCCGCAGATGGCGGCGACGGGCACACCGGCGTCCAGGAAGGCGCGGGCGGTGCGGGCGAAGGGGGCGAGGTCGGCGGAGCCCCCCGCGGCAGCGGCTGATGTATCGGTCCACAGATCGGCGCCCGGCAGGATCAGCAGGGAGCTGTCCTCGGGGCGCAGGCCGGCCAGGGCCAGGTCGGGCTGGATGCGCAGGCCGCCGATACTCGTGACGGGGGCGCTGCCGGTGCCGACGGTGCGGACCGGGTACCCGGCGCGGGCCAGGAAGGCCGTCGCGTGACCGGTCTCCCAGTCGGCCAGGGTGTCGTACACGGCGAGGTGGACGGGCTTGCGGGTGCCGTTCATGGTTCCTCCGGAGTCTGCGCGTGACCGCCTGGCTGCTTATGACAGAAGGCTGTCATTTCGACAGCGTGCTGTCAATAGTGAGTGCGGCTCGGGACGTCGACAACCTGTCGTGGAAAGCCCCCGACCGCAGACAGGACGCCGATTCCGTTTCCGCATCGCGGACATCTACCCTCGGCCGCATGACCCCTCAGCCCAACCCCCAGGCCGGCGCCGCCGTGAAGGCCGCGGACCGCGCGCACGTCTTCCACTCCTGGTCCGCACAGGAGCTCATCGACCCGCTCGCCGTCGCCGGCGCCGAGGGGTCGTACTTCTGGGACTACGAAGGCAAGCGCTACCTCGACCTCGCCAGCGGGCTCGTCTACACCAACATCGGCTACCAGCACCCCAAGGTCGTCGCCGCGATCCAGGAGCAGGCGGCACGGATGACGACCTTCGCGCCCGCGTTCGCCGTCGAGGCGCGCTCGGAGGCGGCGCGGCTGATCGCCGAGCGGACGCCCGGCGACCTGGACAAGATCTTCTTCACCAACGGCGGCGCGGACGCCGTCGAGCACGCCGTCCGCATGGCGCGGCTGCACACCGGGCGGCCGAAGGTGCTGTCGGCGTACCGCTCGTACCACGGCGGCACCCAGCAGGCGGTCAACCTCACCGGCGACCCGCGCCGCTGGGCCTCCGACAGCGGCACGGCCGGCGCCGTGCACTTCTGGGCGCCCTTCCTGTACCGCTCGCGCTTCTACGCCGAGACCGAGGAGCAGGAGTGCGCCCGGGCGCTGGAGCACCTGGAGACGACGATCGCCTTCGAGGGGCCGGGCACCGTCGCCGCGATCATCCTGGAGACGATCCCGGGCACGGCGGGGATCATGACGCCGCCGGCCGGTTACCTGGCCGGGGTCCGCGAGATCTGCGACAAGTACGGCATCGTGTTCGTGCTCGACGAGGTCATGGCCGGCTTCGGGCGGACCGGCACGTGGTTCGCGGCCGACCTGTACGACGTCGTGCCCGACCTGATGACCTTCGCCAAGGGCGTGAACTCGGGCTACGTCCCGCTGGGCGGCGTCGCGATCTCCGCCCGGATCGCCGAGACCTTCGCCGAGCGCCCCTACCCCGGCGGACTGACCTACTCCGGGCACCCGCTGGCCTGCGCCGCCGCCGTCGCCACGATCAACGTGATGGCGGAGGAGGGCATCGTCGAACACGCCGCGCGGCTCGGTGCCGAGGTCGTCGAGCCCGCGCTGCGGGAACTGGCCGAACGCCACCCGAGCGTGGGCGACGTGCGCGGTACCGGCATGTTCTGGGCGCTGGAACTGGTGAAGAACCGGGAGACCCGGGAACCGCTGGTCCCCTACAACGCGACCGGGCAGGCCGCCACCCCGATGAACGCCTTCGCCGCCTGCGCCAAGGCCCACGGCGTGTGGCCGTTCGTGAACATGAACCGGACCCACGTCGTGCCGCCGTGCAACATCTCCGAGGCCGAGCTGAAGGAGGGCCTGGCGGCCCTGGACACGGCACTGTCCGTGGCGGACGAGTACACCGAGTAAGAACGTGCCCGCATCCGGGCAGGGGAGGGACCCGAGCGCGTAAGGTGGCGTGCTCGTACGCAGTGGACACGCGTACGAGCACACTCACACCCCGAACGCGACGAGGAGACGCCCGACCATGCCCGGCCCCAGCGGCACCGGTGCCGTCACGCGCAGCACCCTGCGACAGCAGATCGCCGACGCGCTCCGCGACGAGGTGCTGGCCGGGCGGCTGCAGCCGGGGCAGGAGTTCACGGTCAAGGAGATAGCCGAGCAGTACGGGGTGTCCGCGACGCCCGTGCGCGAGGCCCTGGTCGACCTGTCCGCGCAGGGGCTCCTCGACGCCGACCACCACCGCGGCTTCCGCGTGCACGAGTACTCGGTCGACGACTTCCGCGGCATGATCGAGGCCCGCGGTCTCGTCACCGACGGGATGTTCCTCGTCCTCATCGACGGCCGCCGGGGCGGCCCGGACCCCGACGACCCGCGGATCACCGCCGCCCTCGCCGGGGTCCGGCGACGCGGCGAGGAGGCACAGCGTGCCGCCGCCGCCGGCGACCTGCCCGTCCTCATCGGCTACGACCTGCGGTTCTGGCGCGAGCTGGCCACGCTGTTCGGCAACCGCCACCTCTCCGACTTCCTGCACCGGCTGCGCGTGCAGAGCTGGGTGTGCACGGTGCAGCACCTGCGCCGGCTCAGCGATCTGCGCGGCGCCCTGTGGTGCGGACACACCGAACTGGTCGACGCCCTCGCCCGCGGCGACGCCCCGGGCGCGCGCTCGCACGTCGACGCGTACAACGCCCACTCGCTCGCCCTCATCGAGCGACTCGCCCGGCAGTGACCCGGGGGCGGCCGGGGGGACTACCGGGACCGACCGGGAACGACCGGGACGACCGAGAGGCCGGCGACGACCGGGATGACCAACGGCCGGGGTGTCGTGGTCCGGCCCCAGATGGGTATGGGACCTGCACGCAACACGCACCGACTACGCACCGACTACGCTTCGCTTCGCTGACCACCGTGCTGTGTGAGGAGCCCTCTTTTGGCCTGTGACCTGTGGCTGGTACCGCTCGTCGATGTCTTGTGCCACACGCCGGACAACCCGTTCGCCGAGGAACTCGCGCAATACGACAAGGTGCTCGCCGAGGCCGGGCTGCCGCCGGTGCCGGTGTACCAGTACATGCCGGGACTCTCCGGCGAGGTCGCCCCGGTGGCCGGGTTCGACTACGACGCCCTGCACTTCCTGCGCCGGGCGTACCTGCTCCAGGTGTGCGGGCTGCCGGTGACGCCGGTGGACGAACTCGGCGGCGACTACGAGCAGTTGCTGGAGATGTTCGAGGCGACGGCCCAGCAGTCGCACCTGGTCTGGCACTACGACCACGCGGGCGCCTACGTCCCCGTCGACTTCCCGCACCCGCTCGCGAACGACGAACTCCTCGCGGGCGGCGGCCCGTTGGGCTCCTCTCACGCCCTGCTGCGGGAACTGGAGGCAGTCGGCCCGGCCCTCGGTATCGATCCGGCCAACCCTCCGCCGCCGCCGCAGCCGCCGCTCGGCCCGACGGAGCTGGAGGAGCCGGCCGCGCCCCCCGCGCCGTACGACTCAAGTCCCTTCGCCCGGGAGCGCCATGTGTGGCTGGGGCTGCACGCGGCGGCCACGCGGAGCCTGGCGCAGGGGTCGATGATCGTATTCAGCTGACCGGCTCACCGGCTGACCGGCTGCCGGTCAGCCGAGCCCGGAGAGGCCCTTGCGCAGGTCGTCCGCGTTCATGATCGGGGACAGCTCCACCTCGGCGTTCAGCTCGGTGAAGAACGGCTCACCGATGGGCGGCAGCTCGGAGCTGTCCCGCATGTCGAAGACCATCAGGGCCGTCCGCCGGCCACCGAGGGGGCCGAAGTAGGCCGCCTCCGGCTCGACCTGGTCGAGCATCCGGCTGATCAGCTCGGGCAGCTTCCCGCTGCGGACAGCCTCGTTCGACTTCTCCGTGTCCAGCGTCGCCTTGAGCAGCACGCGCATCGCACTCACCCTCTTCTGCCGACGCGACGTGTACAGCCTCAGCCTATGCCCGTGATGTCCAGTTCGCTCAGGCGTTCCGGCTCCGCGATCACGTCGATGCCGGTGATGAGACCGTCGTCCGCGAAGGTGAAGCGGAGCACCACGCGCAGTCGGCCCCTCGAGATCATCGCCATGCCCACCCTGCCGTCGACCAGGACGACACCGGCGGACCCGGCACGGCCCATCGAGGCCATCGCTCCCCTGGCCACCTGCGCCACTCCGCTGACGGTGATGGGCGCGGGCGTCGGGACGACCGCCGCGTCGGCGCTCAGGACGACGTCCGGGTGGAGCAGGGAGACCAGCGCGTCGAAGTCGCCGCCGCGCGTGGCCGCCAGGTACGCGTCGACCGCGCGGCGCCGGCGTGCCAGGTCCGCGTCGGGCGCGGGGACGCCCCGGACCCGGCGGCGGGCGCGGCTGGCCAGCTGACGGGTGGCCGCGGGCGTCTTGTCGAGCATCGCGGCGATGTCGTCGAAGGGCACGTCGAACATGTCGTGCAGGACGAACGCGAGCCGCTCGGCGGGGCCCAGGGTGTCCAGGACGATCAGCAGCGCCGTACCGACGGAGTCGGCGAGCTGTGCCTCCTCCTCCGGATCGGCGGCGGACGTGCCGCCGGGCACGCCGACGGCGGCGGCCGGTGGCCGGTCCGCCGTGGCGTCCAGCGGCTCCTCTCGGCGCGTGTCCCGGGCGCGGAGCATGTTGAGGCAGACCCGGGCCACGACCGTGGTGAGCCAGCCGGAGGGGTTCTCCACGTCGGAGGTGTCCGCGCGGTCGGCGCGCAGCCAGGCGTCCTGGAGGGCGTCGTCGGCCTCGCCGAGCGAGCCGAGGATCCGGTACGCGACCGCCCGCAGCCGGGGCCGGTCCTGCTCGAACCACCGTGCCATCACGTCAGGGGATCGTCCGGGCACCGTACGGCTTCCTTCCGCGTCCTTGGGGCCTTCCATCGGGCCGGGATCCACCCGGGGGTCCCAGTGAACCATCCCCGCGGCTCGGCGCCCTAGAGAACGGTGGCGTCGGCCAATCCGACGCACTTGCGCTTCTGCGGGATCCACTTCACGGCGGGGTCCAGCGCGGAGAGGATGCCGCCCACCTCCTCGCGCGGGCCGGAGTACGTGAACTCCACGGCCGGTGAGCGCCCGTACGTCCGCAGGACACTCACGCCGTCGCGCTCCAGCCGCTCCTCGTCCAGGACCCAGTCGACGCCGTCGGCCGTGACGCAGAGGTTGATGTTCGGCATGAGTTCCTCGGCGCCGCAGCGGAACACCGCTTTCTGGCCACCCCAGGAGGCGACGCCGTCGCCGAGGGTCCAGTCGCGCGACGCGCCCGGTATGCCGTCCGGGAGCCGGGAGACCACCTCGTCGCACCTGGGGTCGTCGGCGTGCGGGGCGGCGGAGACGCGGTGGCTGTCGACGAAGAGGAGCGCGCCTGTCACGGCGACGACCGCGACGGTCAGCCAGATCCACACCCGGGTGGTGGGCTTCCTGCGCAGGCCGACGGGCAGGGGGTTACCGATCCGCATGTTCCGCTCGCTCCGCGCTGTCCGTCCGCTGCTGGCCTCTGTCAGCGTATCCGGCCACCGGACGCCGACGGCCGGGGCCCCGCTCGGGGCCCCGGCCATCGGTTGTCGTCGTCCGCGCTTCGCTTCCTACAGGAACGAGTTGATCTCGATCGTCTCGTCCCGGCCCGGGCCGACGCCGATCGCGGAGATCGGGGCGCCGGACATCTCCTCCAGCGCCTTGACGTACGCCTGGGCGTTCTTCGGCAGCTCGGAGAAGGACTTCGCCTTGCTGATGTCCTCGCTCCAGCCCGGCAGCATCTCGTAGACCGGCTTCGCGTGGTGGAAGTCGGACTGCGAGTACGGCAGCTCCTCGACGCGCTTGCCGTCGATCTCGTACGCCACGCAGACCGGAATCTGCTCCCAGCCGGTCAGGACGTCGAGCTTGGTGAGGAAGAAGTCGGTGAGGCCGTTGACCCGGGTCGCGTAACGGGCGATCACCGCGTCGAACCAGCCGCAGCGGCGGTCGCGGCCCGTGGTCACGCCCCGCTCGCCGCCGATGCGGCGCAGCGCCTCGCCGTCCTCGTCGAACAGCTCGGTCGGGAACGGACCGGCGCCGACACGGGTCGTGTACGCCTTGAGGATGCCGATGACCCGGCTGATCTTCGTCGGGCCGACGCCGGCGCCGGTGCAGGCGCCGCCCGCGGTCGGGTTCGACGAGGTGACGAAGGGGTACGTGCCGTGGTCGATGTCGAGCAGCGTGCCCTGGCCGCCCTCGAAGAGGACCACCTTGTCGTCGTCGAGGGCCTGGTTGAGGACCAGGACGGTGTCGGCGACGTACGGGCGGAGCTTGTCCGCGTAACCCAGCAGCTCCTCGACGACCTGGCCCGTGGCGATCGCCCGGCGGTTGTAGAGCTTGGTGAGCATCTGGTTCTTGGCGTCGAGCGCCGCCTCGACCTTCTGGGTGAGGATCGACTCGTCGTAGAGGTCCTGGACGCGGATGCCCACACGGTTGATCTTGTCGGCGTAGGTCGGGCCGATGCCTCGGCCGGTGGTGCCGATCTTGCGCTTGCCGAGGAAGCGTTCCGTCACCTTGTCGACGGTCACGTTGTACGGCGTGATGATGTGCGCGTTTCCGCTGATCAGGAGCTTGGACGTGTCGACGCCGCGCTCGTTCAGCCCGCTCAGCTCGGAGAACAGGACCGACGGGTCGACTACGACACCGTTACCGATGACCGGCGTACAGCCGGGAGACAGGATTCCGGAAGGGAGCAGGTGGAGGGCGTACTTCTGGTCACCCACGACTACCGTGTGGCCGGCGTTGTTGCCGCCCTGGTAGCGCACCACATAGTCGACGGAACCACCGAGCAGGTCCGTCGCCTTTCCCTTGCCTTCGTCACCCCACTGAGCACCGAGCAGCACAAGTGCGGGCACGCGCGTACACCCCTTCCGGGCGGGGCATGTCCATGGTCGAGGGCGTATGCGGTGGGTTTCCGCCACATACACCGCGACCGTCGTTGGCCGCCACCGTCGGACCGGATGCCCCGGAATAGACGAAGCCCCTGGCGCAATAGCGCAAGGGGCTCTTGCACAAAGATGCTACCCGAGGAAGTGAGGCATGGCCGAGGTGGCGACTTCCGCGACATCTTCCGGAACATCTTCCGCGCTGCCCGATCAGCTCCTGGTGGTCGTCGATCCGGTCGCCCGGCGGACGGACGGAGAGTCCGTCCGGATCGCGAAAGACGTGCTCAGCGCGGGTGCGGCGAGTACGAAGGTGTGTCTGCCGGACAGTCCGGAGGAGTTCGCCCGGGCGCTGCGGCGAAGGGGTTCGAGGCGGCCCGTCCTGATCGGTGACGACCGTGCGCTGCTGCGTGCCGTGGGCCTGCTTCACCGGCAGCGGGAGCTGGCGGACTGCGCGCTGTCGGTGGTGCCGGTGGGGTCGGCGCTGGGTCTCACCCGGGCGCTCGGCCTGCCGTCGGGCGCGGTGGCGGCGGCCCGGGCGGTGCTGGACGGGGCGGAACACCGCCTCGACCTGCTCGTCGACGACAGCGACGGCGTGGTGCTGGGGACGGTGGAGATCCCGCCGGCCCCGGCGCACGAGGGCGGGCCGCCGGGGCAGGGAGCGCCGGCCCGTCCCTGGCTGCGGACCTGCCAGTCCCTCGTACGGACGCTGGCGTCCTCGCGGCCGGCCCGGATGACGGCGCCTTTGGGGGCGGCCGGTCCGGTGCGGCTGCGGGTGGAGGTCGACGGGGTGACGCTGGTCGACCTGGACCAGCCGGTCGAGGCGGTGTCGGTGATGCCGGGCGCCGGCGGGGTGGCCGTGGTGGAGGTGCGGCCGCTGTCGGTGGGCGCGGAGGCGTCGCCGCTGACGGCGAGCGGACGGACGGTGACCGTGTCGGGGGCGCACTTCCGGTACCGGGCCGACGCTGTGGTGTCGGGGCCGGTGGGGACGCGGACGTGGACGGTGCGGGAAGGGGCGTGGGGGCTGACGTTGCCGGCGGGGTAGGGGGCGTCGTGTCAGGCAACTCGGCGTAGCCGGTCGCACGCGCAGAGCGTGGCCCGATTCCCGGTCTCCCCCTCAGCCCCTCCTGAACCGCTCCTCCCGGTGCACCCGCCAGCGCTCCATCATTGCGGCGATCTCCACGTCGACGAACTCGAAGAAGGCGAGCGTCTCGGCCATGCGGCGCCCCGCCGGGCTCTCGGCGCCGAGGCTGTCGACGCCCTCGCGCAGCGCGCCCTCCCACCGCTTGAGGACGGCCTCGCGGTTGGTGAGCGCCTCGTACCACTGGTCGCTGTGCACCCGGTACCGCTCGCGGCGTGAGCCCGGCTCCCGCTCGCGCGAGACCATGTGCTGCTGGGCGAGGTGGCGCACGGCGCCGGAGACGGCGGCGGGGCTGACCCGGAGCTGCCCGCCCAGTTCCGCGGAGGTCAGGGAGCCCGAGTCGGAGGCCAGCAGCGCGGCGAAGACCCGGGCCGGCATGCGCTGCATTCCGGCCTCGACGAGCTGGGCGGCGAAGCCCTCGACGAACCTGGACACCGCCTCGGGGTCCCGATCCCGTTCCACCGGACGCGCTGCTTCGCTCATCCTTCGATCATGCCTCATATCCTGACGCTTCCTTAACTTCACAAATTTATGAAGGAAGCGTACTTTCGAAATCATGACGAAGGCAATCAGCGTCTCCGGACTCCACAAGTCGTTCGGCCGGACGCACGCGCTGGACGGTCTCGACCTGGAGGTCGAGACCGGCGAGGTCCACGGCTTCCTCGGCCCCAACGGCGCCGGGAAGTCCACCACCATCCGCGTCCTGCTCGGCCTGCTGCGCGCAGACTCGGGCGCGGCTCAGGTACTCGGCCGCGACCCGTGGGCGGACGCGGTGGAGGCGCACCGCCGGATCGCGTACGTCCCCGGCGACGTGACCCTGTGGCGCAACCTCTCCGGCGGCGAGGTCATCGACCTCTACGGCCGGCTGCGGGGAGGGCTGAACACCCGGCGGCGGGCGGAACTGGTCGGGCGGTTCGAACTCGACCCGACCAAGAAGGGCCGGACCTACTCCAAGGGCAACCGGCAGAAGGTGGCCCTGGTGGCCGCCTTCGCCTCCGACGTCGACCTGCTGATCCTCGACGAGCCGACCTCCGGGCTGGACCCGCTGATGGAGGAGGTCTTCCAGAGGTGCGTGGCCGAGGAGCGCGAGCGGGGGCGGACGATCCTGCTCTCCTCACACATCCTCGGCGAGGTCGAGGAGTTGTGCGACCGGGTCAGCATCATCCGCAAGGGCCGGACCGTCGAGAGCGGCTCGCTCGCCGACCTGCGCCACCTGACGCGGACCAGCGTGAGCGCCGAACTCGCGGGCGCCCCGGGCGGGCTGGCGCGGCTGCCGGGCGTGCACGACCTCGACGTCCGGGGCCGGCGGGTCCGGCTCCAGGTCGACACCGACAAGCTGGACGCCGTACTCAGGTCGCTGAGCGAGTCGGGCGTGCGGTCGCTGACGTCGACACCGCCGACGCTGGAGGAGCTGTTCATGCGGCACTACCAGGCAGCCGAGGCCGTCGAGGCCACGGAGGCGACGGAGGCCACGGAGGCCACCGGCGGGGTGACGGCCCGATGACCGCCGCGGCGTCCTTCGGGGTGCGGACCGGCGGCACGCGCCGACTCGCCGGCACCGGCACGCTGCTGCGCTTCGCCCTGCGCCGCGACCGGGTGATGATCCCGGTGTGGATCGCGGTGAACGCGCTGATGGTCCTCTCCATGCCCGGCACCATCAAGGGCCTGTACGGCACCGACGCCGAACGCGCCGACCTGATACGGCAGTTGGATACGAACTCCTCGCTGCGCGCGATGGTCGGCCCCGTCTTCGACGACGGCATCGGCGCGCTCACGGCCTGGCGCGTCGGTGTGTACGCCGCCGCGCTCGCCGCCGTGATGAGCCTGCTGATCGTCGTACGGCACACCCGCGACGAGGAGGAGAGCGGCCGCCAGGAGATGGTCGCCTCCGGGATGGTCGGCCGCCGGGCCCCGCTGACCGCGGCCCTGCTCACGGCGGCGGTCGCCAACGGCGTCCTGGCGCTGCTGGTGACCGCGGGACTGGCCGGGCAGGGGGCGGCCGGCGCGGTGGCCCTCGGGCTCGGGATCGCGGGCGTCGGGATGCTCTTCGCCACCATGGCGGCGATCGCCGCCCAGCTGACGGAGAGCGCGCGGGCGGCCCGGGGGCTGACGGCGGCGGTGCTGGGCGGGGCGTTCGTGCTGCGCGCGGCGGGCGACTCGGCGACCGTCGACGGCTCGTCCGTACTGACGTGGCTGTCGCCGCTGGGCTGGCTGGAGAACCTGCGGGCCTTCGCCGCCGAACGGTGGTGGGTGCTGCCGCTGATCGCCGGCGCCGCGGTGGTGCAGGGCGCGGTGGCCTACGGGCTGGCCGACCGCCGGGACCTCGGCATGAGCTTCCTGCCGACCCGGCCGGGACCGGCCGCCGGACGCCTGCGTACGGCCGGTGCGCTGGCCTGGCGCCTGCAGCGCGGGAACCTGCTCGGCTGGAGCGTCGGCTTCCTCCTCGCCGGGATCGTCTACGGCGCGATGACCGAGGGCGCGGCCGACCTGGTCGGGGACAACGAGCAGGCCCGCGACATCATCGAGCGGATGGGCGGGCAGGCCGGGCTGACCGACGCGTTCGTGTCGGCGATGGTCGGCATGCTCGGGCTGATCGCCGCGCTGTACGTGGTGGCATCGGTGCTGCGACTGCACGGCGAGGAGACGTCCGGGCGGGCGGAGCCGGTGCTCGCGGGCGCGGTGGGGCGGCTGCGGTGGGCCGCGGGACACCTGGTGATCGCCTTCGGCGGCGCGGCGCTCGTCATGCTGCTCGCCGGTCTGGGTTTCGCCCTCGGGTACGGCCGGGACGCCGGGGCGATCCTGGGCGCGTGTCTGGTGCAGTTGCCGGCGGTGTGGGTGATCGGCGGGGCGGCGGTGCTGCTGCACGGGGTGCTGCCGCGGGGCACGGTGGCCGCGTGGGGCGTCGCGGGGGCGGTGCTGTTGCTCGGGTGGGTCGGGCCGGCGCTGGACGTGCCGCAGCGCGTGCTGGACGTGTCGCCGTACGGGCATCTGCCGAAGCTGCCGGGCGGGGAGATGAGCTGGGCGCCGGTGCTGGTTCTCACGTCGATCGCCGTAGTGCTGGTGGGGGTGGGACTGGTGGGGTTGCGGCGACGGGACGTGAGGTGAGGTGACGTGTCGTAGCGAGTCGGGAGACCGGGAGAGCAGCCCGGAACAAGCCGATCGGCACCGGCTTCATGCGTGCGCGGGCGTCTCAGCGCGAGCGATGTCTGAACGAACGGTCAACTGAACGCCTCGGGGCGGTGAGCCGGCCGGCCCCGCCGACGCGCGTCACGACACGGACCACGCGGACAGGCTGACCCGGTACGGGACGACCCTCCTGGACGGCCCGCCTCACGCGTGAGGCGGGCCCGGACGGCGGCGCCGCGAAACCAGGCAGGACCCGGGTGCGTCCTGATGACCATGGGACGGCGTGACGCGGTGACGTGCGGTGGGTGTCTGGTGTCGGCGGTGGGAGCCGCGGGGGCTGTGCTCGCCTGGGGGATGTCGGGCCGTACCCAGCGGCACTTGGGCAACGGGTTCGAGAACAACGGCATGGACCTCGGCGTCCTCTACACCGAACTGCCCTTCGTCTTCCTCTCCGGAGCCGTCGCACCGGCCGCGGTCTGGGCGCTGGGCGCCTGGCTGCTGGGACGGCGCCGGCGCTCAGACCTCCACGCGTAGCTCCGCCAGCCCGCGCATCACGAAGTTCGGCCTTCGTTCCGGCTCCGTCGCCAGGCGCAGCGCCGGGGCCTTCACCAGCAGGGACGTCATGGACGCCGCCAGCTCGATACGGGCCAGCGGGGCGCCGATGCAGTAGTGGACGCCGGCACTGAAGGAGATGTGGGGGTTGTCGCGGCGGGTGAGGTCGAGGCGGTCCGGGGCGGTGAAGACCGCCGGGTCGTGGTTGGCGGAGCCGAACAGCATCGCCACCTCCGCGCCGCGCGGGACGGTCGTCCCGTCGATCTCGATCTCGTCCAGCACCCAGCGTTCGAAGAGCTGGAGCGGGGTGTCGTAGCGCATCAGCTCCTCGACGGCGGACGGCACGAGGGAGTGGTCGGCGCGCAGGGCCGCCAGCTGCTCCGGGTTGCGGAAGAGGGCCAGCCAGCCGTTGGTGGTGGCGTTCACCGTGGCCTCGTGACCGGCGTTCAGGAGCAGCACGCAGGTCGAGATCATCTCCTGCTCGGTGAGCCGGTCGTCGTCCTCGTCGTGCGCCGCGATCAGCCCCGAGATCAGGTCGTCGCCGGGCTCCTCGCGGCGGGCGGCGATCAGTCCGCGCAGGTACTCCGAGAAGTCGAGCGACGCGCGGACCGCCTTCGCCGCCGTCTCCTCGGACGGGTTCAGCTCGTACATGCCGCAGATCGCCGCCGACCAGGGGCGCAGCGGTGCCCGGTCGGACTCCGGGATGCCCAGCATCTCGGCGATCACGGCGACCGGGAGCGGTTCGGCCACGTCCCGCAGCAGGTCGCCGCCGCCCGCCGCCACCAGCCGGGACACCAGGTCGTCCGCCAGCCCGTGCACGTACGGCTTCAGCCGCTCCACCCTGCGCGGCGTGAACGCCTTCGAGACCAGACGCCGGATACGGGTGTGGTCCGGCGGTTCCAGGTCCAGCATCCCGTGGTCGTTGAGCGTGTGGAACGGCTCCTGCTCCGGCGGGGGCGCGGTACGGCCGAACTCCTCGTGCGTGAAACGGGGCCGGTACGTCCGGCCCAGCCGGCGGTCGCGCAACAGCGCCGACACGTCCGCGTGGTGCGGGACCAGCCACTGGTCGCTCGGCTCGTAGTAGAGCACGCGCCCCCGGGCCCGCAGCTCGGCGAAGGCGGGGTACGGGTCGGCGACGAACGCCGGGTCCCACGGGTCGAAGGCGAGGTCGGATGCGGCCGTCATGGACGGACAGTAAGACCTCGACCGGCCCTGTGCCCAGAGTCCCGCCCGCCCGCGTGCACGGGTCTTGACCTCGCGCTGCTGGAGCCTTAGCTTCCTTCACCAATGTTTCGGAACGCCTTCCGAAACTTTCGACGTACGACGGAATGAGACTCCCCGCATGAGATCCGTTCGTTTCGCCACCGTGGCTCTCGTCACCGCCGCCCTGACGCTGCCCCTCGCGGCGGGTTCCGCCACGGCCGACCCCGCGTCCGGCCGGCCCGCCGCACCGCACCACTCCCACGGCAAGTCCGACCGGCTGCGCGAGGCCGCCCCCGACGGCTTCCACGTGGGCACCGCCGTGGCGGGCGGCGGCCACCACCTGGAGCAGGACTACCCGGACCCGTTCACCTCGGACAAGAAGTACCGGAAGGTCCTCGCGCGCCAGTTCAGCTCGGTGTCCCCCGAGAACCAGATGAAGTGGGAGTTCATCCACCCGGAGCGCGACCGGTACGACTTCGCGGCGGCGGACGCCATCGTCGAGTTCGCCGAGCGCAACCGCCAGGTCGTACGCGGCCACACGCTGCTGTGGCACAGCCAGAACCCGCAGTGGCTGGAACAGGGCGACTTCACCGACGCGGAACTGCGCGCGATCCTGCGCGAGCACATCACCACCGTCGTCGGCCGCTACGCCGGACAGATCCAGCAGTGGGACGTGGCCAACGAGATCTTCGACGACCAGGGCAAGCTCCGCACGCAGGACAACATCTGGATCCGCGAGCTCGGCCCGGGCGTCGTCGCGGACGCCTTCCGCTGGGTGCACGAGGCCGACCCGGAGGCGAAGCTGTTCTTCAACGACTACGGCGTCGAGAGCGTCAACGCCAAGAGCGACGCCTACTACGCCCTCACCCAGGACCTGCTCCAGCAGGGCGTGCCGGTGCACGGCTTCTCCGTGCAGGCCCACCTGAGCACGCGGTACGGCTTCCCGGGCGACCTGGAGACGAACCTGGAGCGCTTCGACGCGCTGGGTCTGGAAACCGCCGTCACCGAACTGGACGTACGGATGGACCTGCCGGCCGGTGGTGTGCCCACCGCCGCGCAGGAGAAGCAGCAGGCCGACTACTACCAGCGGGCCCTGTCGGCGTGCCTGGCCGTCGAGGACTGCAACTCGTTCACCATCTGGGGCTTCACCGACAAGTACTCGTGGGTGCCGGTGTTCTTCGAGGGCGAGGGCTCCGCGACGGTCATGACCGACGACTTCGCCCCCAAGCCCGCCTTCCACGCCCTGCGGCACACCTTGAAGGCGGCGGCCCGCAAGCACTGACCCCTGCTGTCCGCCACGTCCGCCGTGTCCGCCGTGTCCGCCGCGGGGCCGTCGCCTCACACCCCGCGGCGGAGACCGCCCTCCTTGCTCACGCGCCCCCGGCCGGGGGTGCCTCCTGACGCCCTCGGCCCTGCTCCGACGTGTGGGGCGGGCAGCCGCTCTCCCGGCTCGGCAACCGGGGCGAGTACGTGTGGTGCGAGCTCGGTGCCCCTCAGCCCGGCGTCACCAGCCGGGCCTCGTAGGCGAAGACCGCCGCCTGGGTGCGGTCGCGCAGGCCCAGCTTCACCAGGATGCGGCTGACGTGGGTCTTGATCGTCGACTCGGCGACCACCAGGCGCTCGGCTATCTCCGAGTTGGACAGGCCCTGTGCGATGAGGACCAGGACCTCCGTCTCCCGCTCGGTCAGGTCGCCGTACGCGCCCTGCGCCGGGGACATCAGGCGCGGGCCGTCGGACAGCTTCGAGAACTCGGTGATCAGGCGCTTGGTGACCGAGGGGGCGAGGAGGGCCTCGCCGGCGGCCACGACCCGCACACCGTCGGCGAGCCGGCGGGCGGAGGCGTCCTTGAGGAGGAAGCCGGAGGCGCCCGCGCGCAGCGCCTGGTACACGTACTCGTCGAGGTCGAAGGTGGTGAGGACCAACACCTTCGCCGCGCCGTCCGCCGCGACGATCTCCCGTGTCGCCTCGATACCGTTCAGCTCCGGCATGCGGATGTCCATGAGGACGACGTCGGGGGCCAGCTCGCGGACCTTCGCGACCGCCTCCCGCCCGTTGACCGCCTCTCCCGCGACCTCGATGTCCGGCATCGCGTTCAACAGGACCGAGAAGCCCTCGCGCACCATCATCTGGTCGTCGGCGATCAGTACGCGGATCGTCATGCTTCACCTTCGGTCTGCGCGGCGACCGGCAGGAACACCGCCACCTCGTAGCCCCCGTCGTCGGTGGGGCCCGCCGTCATCTCCCCGTTGAGCATAGAGACGCGCTCGCGCATTCCGGTAATGCCGTGACCGGCGCCCGGCGATGGCTTGACCAGGGAGGGCTGGGGCATCGAACCGTTCACGACACGAAGGCCCAGGCCGCCCAGGACGTAGGAGACCTCGACGCGGGCGGTCGCGCCGGGCGCGTGCCGCAGGGAGTTGCTCAGCGCCTCCTGCACGATCCTGTACGCCGACAGCTCCACACCCGGCGGCAGCTCGCGCACCGCGCCGGTCACCGCCTTCTCCACGCCCAGGCCTGCGTCACGGACGTTGGCGAGCAGCGCGTCCAGATCGGCGAGCGTGGGCTGCGGGGCGTCCGGCGCCTCGTAGTCCTCGGCGCGGACGACACCGAGTACGCGGCGCAACTCGGTCAGCGCCGCCACCGCGTTCTCCCGGATGGTGGCGAAGGCCCGCTCCAGCTCCTCCGGCGGATTCGCCACCCGGTAGGGCGCCGCCTCCGCCTGGATGGCGACCACCGACATGTGGTGGGCGACCACGTCGTGCAGTTCCCGGGCGATGGTGGTGCGCTCCTCCAGCAGGGTGCGCCGGGACCGCTCGTGCGCGGTGACCGTCTGCTGGGCCGTCACCTCCTGCCGCGCCTCGCGGCGCACGTGCCGGACCGCGACCATCAGCAGGGCCAGGGCGGAGAGCAGCAGCATGGGCGCGGAGGTGTTGTACTCGCCGTCGCCGATCACGGTCTCGACGAGGAAGGCGTAGGCGGCGGTGAGGGCCCACATCCACGCGGCCGTGCGGGGCCGGGTGCGTATCGCCACGATCACCAGCACCGTCAGGTGGCAGATGAAGACGCCGGGCTGCCACGGCCACTCCCCCAGGCTGCCGTCGAGCAACGCGCCCAGTGGTGTCGCCGCCATCGACATCCAGAAGGCGCCGACCGGCCGGACCAGCGTGGCCAGCACCGGTGCCGCGCACACCAGCCCGCTCAGCAGAGCCACCGGCCCGTCCAGGGAACCCGCGGCGACGGAACCGCCGAAGAACGCGATCACGGTGAGAGCCACCACCACCGCGTGCGGCAGGCGGGCGGCGCGCGACCGCAGCCTGCCGGGGAGCCGACGGGTCAGCGGGCCGTCCGTCGCCATGAGCGGCAGCGGACGATAGGTGAAGGCGTCGTTGAACAGGTCCTGGCGCAGCCCGCTCAGAACATCCATGGCCAGCCGGAACTCGGGGCTCCGCTCGCCATCCCCGGAAGGGGCTGTCCGCATCTGGGTCGTCTCGGTCACGTTCGCAACGGTAGGCGTCGCCAAGTACCGCGGTCGTCACCAGCGAGAGGGGTTCTTCGGTATCCGTCTCAAGTACTACGGGCCCACCCCGCTCAGTACCCGGAGGGCCGCACCAGCCCCGACTCGTACGCGAACACCGCCGCTTGCGTCCGGTCCCTGAGGCCGAGTTTCACCAGGATCCGGCCCACGTGGGTCTTCACCGTCTGCTCGGCGACCACCAGCCGCTGGGCGATCTCCGCGTTCGACAGGCCCTGCGCGATCAGGGCGAGCACCTCGGTCTCCCGCTCGGTCAGCTCTCCGACGCGCGCCTTCAGCGGGCCGCGCGGCCGGTCGTCCAGCCGGGAGAACTCGGTGATCAACCGCCGCGTGATGCCCGGTGCGAGAAGCGCGTCACCGGCCGCCACGACCCGGACCGCCTCGGCGAGCTGGTCGGCGGACGCGTCCTTCAGCAGGAACCCGGACGCACCGGCCCGCAGCGCCTCGTACACGTACTCGTCGAGGTCGAAGGTGGTCAGCACCAGCACTCTGATCTCCGGGGTCGCCCCGGTGATGCGGCGGGTGGCCTCGATGCCGCCCAGCTCCGGCATGCGGATGTCCATCAGGACGACGTCCGGGGCCAGCTCGGCGACCTTGGCCACGGCGTCCAGGCCGTCCACCGCCTGCCCGATCACCTCGATGTCGGGCTGGGTGTTGAGCAGCACGGTGAAGCCCTGCCGGACCATCTGCTGGTCGTCGGCGATCAGCACGCGGATCACGCGGCCGTTGCTGCTGGTCGTCATCTGGTGTCGTCCTCGGTGGAGTCGGGAGCGGAGTCGTCGCACGGATGGTCGGCTACGGAGTCGTGGGCGGGGTGGTCGGGGGCGGAGTCCTGGGCCGGATGGTCGGGGCCGTCGGCCGGCAGGAACGCGGCTACCTGGTAACCGCCGTCCGGCAGAGGCTGCACCGTCAGGGTGCCGTCGAGCATCGCCACCCGCTCCCGCATGCCGAGCAGGCCGTGCCCCGCCCCGTCCGACGGTGCCGGGGCCCGCTTCGGCCGGGTGTTGGAGACGTCCACGCGCAGCCCGATCGGAAGGTGCGTGAGGTGGACCCGGGCGGTCGCGCCGGGCGCGTGCCGCAGGACGTTGCTCAGGGCCTCCTGCACGATCCTGTACGCCGACAGCTCCACACCGGGCGGCAGGGGTCTGCGCGTACCGCTCGTCTCGGTGGTGACGGTCAGTCCGGCGGCCCGGATGTTCTCCACCAGCGCGTCGAGCCGGTCGAGGGTGGGCTGCGGGGCGTGCGGGGTGGCGTCGCTCCCGTCGGGCGTCTCCGGCGCGTCGGGGTGCTCGGAGCGCAGCACGCCCAGTACCCGGCGCAGCTCGGTGAGGGCCTCCAGCGCGTTCTGCCGGATGCCCGCGAGGTTCTCCTTCAGCTCGTCCGACGGGTCCTCGACGAGGAGGGGGGCGACCTGGGCCTGGATGGAGATCACCGACATGTGGTGGGCGACCACGTCGTGCAGCTCGCGCGCGATGCGGCCACGCTCCTCCAGCAGGGTGCGCCGGGCTCTCTCCTCGGCGGTCAGCGTGGTCTGCTGCTTCAGCTCCGCGCGGGCCTCGCGGCGTCCGCGCAGGGCGGTGCCGAGCACCACGAAGACCGCGAAGAGGATGACGGCGAGCTGGCCGGTCGGCTGGTAGTCACGCGCGCCCACCGGGCCCTGCACGACGAAGGTGACGAGCGCGGTCAGGGCCAGCGCCTCCACAGCCACCCGGGTCCGGACCCGCAGGGCGAGCAGCAGCAGGACGAACAGGTGCGCGATGATCCCGGCGACCGACCAGGGCCAGGTGAACCGCTCACCGCCCGGGACGAACACACCGGGTTCTGGCTGGGGGACCGGGCCGCCACCCACGACCATCTCGGCCCGCACGGCAAAGGCCCCCACCAGCATGGCCGCCATCGACAGCCACCACGCCGGGATGGGCCGCCACAGCGCGAGCACCATCGCGCCGGCCTGGCCGAGGGCGATCAGGAAGGCGAACCCCGGGTCGACCCCGCCGTTGTCCCTGAGCTGCGCCGCGTCACCGAGCAGCACACCCAAGGCTGCCAGGCAGACGACCCCGTGCGGCAACCGGCGCAGCCGCACCAACGGTGGCAGTGGATCCGCCCGCCAGGTCCACAGGTCGTCGTGCAGCACCCGCAGCGCGCGCTTGACCGGGCCGCCCCTGGTCATCTGCCGGATCCCCCTTCGCTGGACACGGCCCACTCTAGACACGGCGTGCACCCGTCGCTCTCGTTCGGCCCGGTGGGCGATGCCTCCGGACGACCCGGGAGCGGCGCCGGCCGCCACCGCGCTCGCAGGAGCGAAAGGCGGCCCAGCAGCCTGCCAGGACCAGCGTGAACGCCGGGAGCCAGACGAGCCGCGCCGCGACCCAGCCCAGGCCGTCGGGGAGCGTGTGCAGGCCGGGCAGGGGGCCCACGAGAAGGGCCGTGGCCGTGGTCGCCATCAACGCGGTCTGGTGCCACAGGAAGATCGTCATCGCGGAGAGGTTGACCAGAGCGACCGCCGCCCACGCCACTGGCCGCCGCATCGCGCGGCGCAGCCGCTCGCGCAGCAGCAGCGCGAGGCCGCACTGCGCCAGGCCGAAGGTGACCGCGGCCAGCGTCGGCGGGTTGAGGTTCGATATTCCGGCACCGGGGACGCCGACCATCGACGCCGGATAGCCCGCCCAGGAGACGAGGGCCGCGGTCGCCACCGCGCCGCCGGTGCACAGGACCCAGCCCGCGCGGCGATGGTCCAGGTCGCCGCGGGCCCACGCGGCGCCGAGGGTGTAGGGGACCAGCCAGCCGGCGGCGAGGTTGACCCAGCCGAGCCAGGAGGGAGCACCGAATCCGAACCGCAGCAGGTCCACGTGGAGGACGACGACCAGCGGCCACAGCGGGTGCAGCCGGGTCACAAGCGGAGTCGCCGCGGTCAGCGCGGCGAAGACGAGGAGGAACCACAGCGGGGACAGGGCCAGCTTCACCAGGGTGTGGACGGTCACGAACTCCGCGCCCGTCAGGAGCAGCAGCGCCGCCGTCACCGTCCACAGACCGAGGACGGCCGCGACCGGGCGGAACAGCCGGGACATCCGGGCGGACAGCCAGCCGCCGTAGGACGTGCCACGGGCCCGGGCCGACGCGTAACCCCGGGTGGCCACATGGCCGCCGACCAGGAAGAACACGGCGAGGGTCTGGAAGACCCAGGAGATCGGGGACAGCCAGGGCATGTCCCGCAGTGGACTGGCCGCGCGCAGGCTGCCGCCGTCGGCGACCAGGGCCGTCACCAGCCAGTGGCCGAGGACCACACCGAGGATGGCGAAGGCCCGCAGCGCATCGACGGCCCGGTCCCGGTCCGCAGGGGTGGCGGCGTCGATCCGGGCGGCGGCACGGCGCAGCTCCTGCACGGGTGCTGCGCGGCGCGGCCCCTGCCCGGGTGCGGCACGGCGCGGCTCCTGCCCGGGAGCTGCGCGGCGCGGCCCCTGCCCGGGTGCGGCACGGCGCGGCTCCTGCCCGGGAGCTGTGCGGCGCGGCCCCTTCCGGTCGGCGGCACCGCGCCCCCGGTCCCGCGCGCCGTGCGGAGGGCTCGGTCGCGTCCGTCGGGTCGCGTCAGTCATGGGTCACCTCCGTGGTCTCGCCCAGGGCGATCCGGGCCAGGTTCGTCAGGGAGACGGAGCCGGTGTCGAAGTAGTCGCTGTGACCGCCGTCGCCGGCCGCGAAGACCCGGGCGCCGAAGTCCGGGGAGACCGGGTCGGTGCCGAAGCCGACGGTGGTGCCGAAGAGGTCGGCGCTGAGGTGCGGCACGTGCTCCACCCAGTCGTCGGCGCCCCGCGCCGCCCAGATCCGGGCGCTCGTGCGCAGGCCCGCGGCGGAGTCGGCACCGGTGCCGGGGCTGCCGACCAGGGCTATGTCGGTGACGTCCAGACCGTCGGCGGCGCGGGCGCAGACGACCGAGCCGTACGAGTGGCAGAGCAGGGTGAGGAGGGTGTCGGGGCCCGTGATGCCGCGCAGGTCGTCGACCAGGGAGCGCAGCTTCGGGGCGGCCCGGTCGGCGCGGCCGGTGGTGGCGACCGTGGTGCTGACGGTGTCCGGCGTCTCGTAGCCCAGCCAGGCCACGACCGCCGTGCGGGTGCCCTCGGGCGCCTCGGCGGCGAGCTGCCGGTGCAGGGCAAGCGCGGCGGCACGGAACCGGTCGTACGTGTCGAGGCTCGTGTCGGAACCGGGGACGAGAACGGCGACGCGGTCGGCGTGGGCCAGGTCGCCGAAGACCTCCGTGGCCAGTCCGGCACCCTGGCCGTCGAAGGCGAGCAGGTGCCGGGACGGGTCGGCCATCGAACGGTCCGCCGCCGCGCGGTGCCGGTCGCCGTGGGCGGCGGCCATCCGGGATGCCTCGGCGGCGTTGGCCCG
Source organism: Streptomyces sp. NPDC017890 (assembly GCF_044328675.1). NCBI lineage: Bacteria > Bacillati > Actinomycetota > Actinomycetes > Kitasatosporales > Streptomycetaceae > Streptomyces > Streptomyces sp. NPDC017890. Next base: position 149,850 of record NZ_JBIRHU010000009.1, on the reverse strand, counting down.
GTTGGCGGCGTACGCCTCGTCCAGCGTGCCGGCCGTCGGGGCGGCTAGCACGGCGGGGGCCGGAGCGGGGGTCTCGGGGCGCGCGGCCCCGGAGAGAGGGAGGACCACCGCACCGCAGATGAGCGCGGCGAGGGCGGTGCGACGCCATCTGCCCACGCGCCGCCGCCAACGTACCGCCGTCCCGGGCACCATGGCCCCTCCCCTCCAGCTCGCCCGTCCATCGGGCGTGTCTGTATGGGAAGTTATGAATCGCGCCGGGTAACCCGCGTCCCGCCAGGGAACTCACCTGCGGGGTAGCTCTCAGGTACTACGGGTACGGCCCTGACACGGTTGAAGAGTCTGCACCGTGCTCATTCGAGCGGGCCGAGGACATTCCAAGGAAATCGTTCACACTTTTTCGCACCACGCCCCCCCACGCTCACCAAGCCAGCTGCGCGATCTCCTCCGCCACCACCGCGCACGCGTCCGCCGCCGGGTCGATCAGCGGATAGTGGCCGACGTCCTCCAGCAGCGTGACGCCCACCACCTCCCCGGCCTTCGCCGCCGCATCGGCATACGCCTCGGCGACCGCCTGCGGGACATCCACGTCGGCACGGCCCTGTACGAGGGTCGTCGCGATGCCGGTGGGCAGCAGCAGGGACGGGTCGGCGTAGGGCCTGCGCTCGGCGAACAGCGCCTCCCCACCGAGAAGTTGACGCGCCGCTCCGCCGCACACGTCGAGCTTGCCGGCGACCTCGAAGTCGGCGATCGGAGCGAGAGCGACCACACCGCGCAGGGGCGCCGGGCGGTCGGTGCGCCAAGGGGCGTCGGCGGGCAGCAGGTGCCGGGCGGCCGCCCACAGGGCGAGGTGGCCGCCGGCCGAGTGGCCGGTGAGCACGACACGGCGCGCGTCGGCTCGCGGGAGATGCTGCCGCACCAGCGCCGGCAGCGCGTCCAGCGCGGCGGCCACGTCGTCGAAGGTGTCGGGCCAGCGCCCCGCGACGAGGCCACCCCCGTCCTCGCTCCCGCCCTCCGCGCCGCGCCGGTACTCCACGCTGGCGACGGCGAGACCCCGGCGGGCCAGGAAGCCGGCGAAGGGGCTGACATGACGACGGTCGTACGGTGCCCGCCACGAACCTCCGTGCAGCACCACCACGACGGGAGCGGCACCACCCGGACCCCCCGCTTCGCGCGGCACGTAGAAGTCGATCACCTGGTCGGGATGGTCGCCGTACACGGCGGTGCTGTCGGGGTCGACCGCCGGGTGCGAAAAGGCCGATTTCTCCTCCGCGGCGTCCCTCGCGGCAGCGGTGTCCGGTTCTGCGGCGGCTTCCGGCATGCTCAACCTCTCAGCGGCGAAACGATGTTGGCTGACCGGGAGAAGGGAATCGGCCGTTGGCGGGACGGTATCAGGCCGGTGACGTGCGCCGACATGGGGATGTGACGCTGGGTGAGGACCGGACGTCCCGTCCGGTCCTCACCCGCCCGTCACACCAGCGTCTCCCCCAGTACCCGCGCCGCCCGCTCCACGTCCGCGAAGCCGACGTACAGCGGGGTGAAGCCGAAGCGCAGGACGTCCGGGGCACGGAAATCCCCGACCACGCCGCGCTCGATCAGCCGTTTCATGACGTCACCGGCGTCGTCGCAGCGCAGTGCGACCTGGCTGCCCCGCTCGGCGTGCGCCGCCGGAGTCAAGGACTCCACCCGGCCGTCCGGGACGTACTCCCCGACGCAGCGCAGGAAGAAGTCGGTCAGCGCCAGGGACTTGGCCCGCACCGCCTCCACCGACACCCCGTCCCACACCTGCAGTGCCGCCTCCAGCGCGAGCAGGGAGAGGATGTCCGGCGTACCGACCCGGCCGCGCACCGCCCCGGACGCGGGGGTGTACGCGGGCCGCATGCCGAAGGGCTCGGCGTGCGAGTTCCAGCCCGGCAGCGGGGAGTCGAAGCGGTCCTGGAGGCCCCGGCGCACGTACAGGTACGCGGGTGAACCGGGCCCGCCGTTCAGGTACTTGTAGGTGCAGCCGACCGCCAGGTCGACGCCGTACTCGTCGAGCCCGACCGGCAGCGCGCCCGCGCTGTGGCACAGGTCCCAGACGACGTACGCCCCCGCCTCGTGCACCGCGGCCGTGAGCGCGGGCAGGTCGTGCAGCCGGCCCGTGCGGTAGTCGACGTGGTTGAGCAGCACGGCGGCGGTCCGGTCGCCGAGTGCCGACGGCACCCCGGCCGGGGTCACCTGACGCAGGGTGCAGCCCGTCATCCGGGCCGCCGACTCGGCGATGTACCCGTCCGTGGGGAAGGTGGTGGCGTCGACGACGATCTCGTCCCGGCCCGCACCGTCCCCCCGCGCCATGCGCACGGCGGCGACGAGTGCCTTGAAAACGTTGACGCTGGTGGAGTCGCCCACCACGACCTGCCCGGCCGCCGCACCGACCAACGGGGCGATCCGGTCGCCGATCCGCTCGGGCGCGGTCCACCAGCCGCTCTCCTCCCAGGACCGGATGCGCAACTCGCCCCACTGACGGCGTACGACGTCCTCCACACGCGCGGGAACCCCGGCCGGGAGGGCGCCGAGCGAGTTGCCGTCCAGGTACGTCACGTCGTCGAGCACGAAACGCTCGCGCAGCGCCGCCAGCTCGTCGGCCGCGTCCAGCTTCCCGGCCTCACTCGCGAGCCCGGCCTCACTCATGGGTTCAGACATATGACCGCGCCGTCCACAGTTCCGGGAACACGTTGTTACGGGCCCGCTTCTCCAGCCAGGCCACCCCGGCGGAGCCGCCCGTGCCGGTCTTGGAGCCCATCGCGCGGCGGGTGGCGACCAGGTGGTCGTTGCGCCAGCGCCACACCAGCTCGGCGACGTCGGTCAGCGCCTCGCCGAGGCGGGCCAGCTCGCCGTTCTGGTCACCCGCGTACACGGCCGTCCAGGCGGCCTCCACCTCGGGCGCCGCCTCGTACTTCCGGGTGACGTCACGCCGGAGCACGGCGTCCGGGATGTCGTACCCGTGCCGCGCGAGCAGCCGGACCACCTCGTCGTACAGGCTCGGCTCGTGCAGTGCCTTCTCCAGCTCCGCGTGGACACGCGGGGCGCCGCGGTGCGGGACGAGCATGGACGCGGACTTGTCGCCCAGCAGGAACTCCAGGCGGCGGTACATCGCCGACTGGAAACCGGAACCCTCACCGAGGGCACTGCGGTACGAGTTGAACTGGGCCGGGGTGAGCTGCCCCAGCGGCGTCCACGAGGCGTTCAGCGCCTCCAGCTCCCGCACCGAGCGCTTCAGCGCGTCGGTCGCCACCGGGATCCGGTCCTCGCGCAGGGCGCGGGCGGCGGTCTCCCACTCGTGGACGATGACGGTGAACCACAGCTCCATGACCTGGGTCGTGACCAGGAAGACCATCTCGCCGGGATCGTCGGAGAGGGTGTGCTGGAGATGGGTGAGCACGTCCGCCTTGACATAGTCCTCGTACGGCGTGCTGCCCTCGAAATCGAGATTCGGGGCGTCGTGGGACATCGCTGTCTCCTGATGTGCACTTCGGGTAGCGGTCCGCCCTGCCGTTACCGACACGGGGCCCCGGTCCCCGACGTCATCCTCCGCAATCGTCGCAGGAAACCGCAAGGCCCGCCTGCGCACGGCAGACGGGCCACGACATGTCCGGGTCCGGGGTCAGCCCAGCACCTCGGCCGCCGCCGGCGAGGAGTCCTTCAGGAACTGGCTGCAGCGCTCGTACTCCTCCTTCTCGCCGATCGCCTGGGCGGCGCGGGCGAGGGCGTGCAGGGCGCGCAGGAAGCCGCGGTTCGGCTCGTGCTCCCAGGGCACCGGGCCGTGGCCCTTCCAGCCGCTGCGGCGCAGGGCGTCCAGCCCGCGGTGGTAGCCGGTACGGGCGTACGCGTACGACTCCACGACGCTGCCCCGCTCGAACGCCTCGTCGGCCAGCTGTGCCCAGGCCAGCGAGGACGTCGGGTACTTCGCGGCGACGTCGGCGGGCGAGGTCCCGCCCGCCAGGAGCTCGCGCGGCCCGGGGTCGTCGGGGAGGTGGGTCGGGGGCGGTCCCCCGAGGAGGTTCTCGTGAATGGCCATGGGCACAAGTCTGCGCCATGCCGCCGGCATACGTACGAGGGCCCGGCACCACGGGAGAATCCCGCCGGTGCCGGGCCCGTCGTGGGCGGCGCGCGGTGGCCGCTACTTGATCTTCTGGCCCGCCGAACGCAGGTGGCCACAGGCCTCGACGATGCGCGCGGCCATGCCGGCCTCGGCCAGCTTGCCCCAGGTGCGCGGGTCGTAGGTCTTCTTGTTGCCGACCTCGCCGTCGACCTTCAGGACGCCGTCGTAGTTGCTGAACATGTGGTCGGCGACCGGACGCGTGAAGGCGTACTGGGTGTCCGTGTCGATGTTCATCTTGACCACGCCGTTCTCCAGCGCGGTCGCGATCTCCTCCGCGGAGGAGCCGGAACCGCCGTGGAAGACGAAGTCGAACGGCTTGCTGCCGGCCGGCTGACCGTACTTCGCGGCGATGCCCTCGTTCAGCTCCTTGAGCAGCTCGGGGCGGAGCACGACGTTGCCCGGCTTGTACACGCCGTGCACGTTGCCGAAGGACGCGGCGAGCAGGTAACGGCCCTTCTCGCCCAGGCCCAGGGCCTCGACGGTGCGGACCGCGTCGTCGACCGTCGTGTAGAGGGAGTCGTTGATCTCGTGGGAGACGCCGTCCTCCTCACCACCGGTCGGGGTGATCTCGACCTCGAGGACGATCCTGGCGGCGCGGGCGCGCTCCAGCAGCTCCTGGGCGATGGAGAGGTTGTCGGCCAGCGTCTCGGCCGAACCGTCCCACATGTGGGACTGGAACAGCGGGTTGCGGCCCGCCTTGACGCGCTCCTCGGAGACCGCCAGCAGCGGACGGACGTACCCGTCGAGCTTGTCCTTCGGGCAGTGGTCCGTGTGCAGGGCGACGGTGACGTCGTACTTCTCGGCCACGATGTGCGCGAACTCGGCGAGGGCCACGGCGCCCGTCACCATGTCCTTGCTGTGCTGACCGCCCAGGAACTCGGCGCCGCCGGTGGAGATCTGGACGATGCCGTCGCTCTCCGCCTCCGCGAAACCGCGCAGGGCCGCGTGCAGCGTCTGGGAAGAGGTCACGTTGATGGCCGGGTAGGCGAACTTTCCTGCCTTCGCCCGGTCCAGCATCTCGTTGTAGACCTCGGGAGTTGCGATGGGCATGTCCGCTCCTTGTATGTGCGGGTGGGCGTGAAACGTGCTTACGGCCCTGACCTAGACCTGGGGGGCGACGTCATCGTCGGCCCCATCTTTCCAGACGAAGCGGGATACTCCGAGTGGACGTCCGTCCTGGCTCAGTCCAGGCCCAGCTCGTCCTTGTCGTACGCGTACAGGTACGGCACCCCGGCGCCGTCCTGGATCTTCTCCGCGGCACCCGTCGCCCGGTCGACGATCGTCGCCACGGCCACGACCTCGGCACCGGCCTCACGCACGGCCTCGACGGCGGTGAGCGGGGAACCGCCGGTGGTGGACGTGTCCTCGACGACCAGAACGCGGCGGCCCCTGATGTCCGGGCCCTCGACGCGCCGCTGCAGCCCGTGCGCCTTCGCGGCCTTGCGGACGACGAACGCGTCCAGGCGCTTCCCACGCGCGGCGGCGGCGTGCAGCATGGCCGCGGCGACCGGGTCGGCACCCATGGTCAGCCCGCCCACCGCGTCGAAGTCCAGGTCGGCGGTCAGGTCCAGCAGCACCTGCCCGACCAGCGGGGCGGCCTCACCGTCCAGGGTGATGCGGCGCAGGTCGACGTAGTAGTCGGCCTCCAGCCCCGAGGAGAGGGTCACCTTGCCGTGCACCACGGCCTTGTCCTTGATCTGCTGCAGCAGCGCGCCGCGTACATCCGTCATGCCGACCAGCTTAGAGCCGGGTCCAGCTCCAGGTCGTCGTGGCCTCCAGCGGCTCCAGGGGCGTGACCAGGCGCGGGAGGGTGTTCAGACCGTTGGGCGGACCGGTCTGCGGCTCCACGCAGACGGCGGCCTCCTGCTCGTCGTACACCACCGCCCACTGCTCCGGGCTGGTCACCTTCAGCTCCAGCCGCTCCGGCCAGGTGAGGGTGACGTCGACACCGTCCGGCATGCCGAAGCAGTCGTCCCAGGGGCCCGGCTTCGGGTCGACACGGTTGCCGGTGGGCAGGTGGTCGTCACCGCGCTCCTCCTGCCAGGCGGGGTCGAAGGAGATCGCCACGTCCGCGCCGTCGAGGGTCCGGTTGAACCACGGATGCCAGCCGATCTGCGCCGGGAAGGACGACTCGTACGTCTCCACGGACATCGTCAGCGTCAGCGCGTCCCCGGTGAGGGCGATCACCTGGGTGACGCGGCCGGGGTAGGGCCAGGGGTCGGTGAGGTCGTACGTGATGACGGCCTCGTTCCCGGTGACACGGGCGGTGCGCCAGGCGGCGTCGCGGGCGGTGCCGTGGATGGCGTGCGGCGGGGCGTTGAGCGGCATCCGGCGGACGACGGCACCGTCCCGGAAGCGGCCCTCGCGGATCCGGCCGCACCAGGGGACCATCGGGAAACAGCCGTAGCGCTCGCCCTGACGGAGCAGTTCCGTGCCGCCGACGCGCAGCCCGCCGATCCGGCCGCCGTTGCCCGGCAGCACAGTCGCCTCCGCGTCACCCGCGGTCAGCGTGATGGGTTCGTTACTCACGCCATGACCCTACTGGGGTGATCAAGGCCATCCCCAGCACGTCCGGTGCGGCGGAGTCCGGCGGCGACCGGGCCGGGACGGTTCAGCGGCGCCGGCGCAGCGCGCGGACCACCACGATCGCCGACGCCACGATCAGTGCCGCCGCGGGGGCGGCCCAGCGCAGGGGGGCACCGGCCGCGCCCGCCTGAGGCGCGGGGACGGGGGCGTACCGGCCGCGCGGCGGGGCGTGGTCCACCTCCTCGGCGCTGCGCCCGATCATCGTGCGGCGCGCGTGCGCGGCCTCTGCGGGGGGCTCGGGGGTGGCGGGGGGCTCGGGGGTGGCGGGGGGCTCGGGGGTTTCCGGTACGGCAGGAGATTGGGGGGCGCCGGGGTTTTCGGCGGCAACGGGGTTTTCGGGGGCAGCGGGGGTTTCGGGGACAGCGGGGGTTTCGGGGACGGCGGGGGACGACGGGGTTTCCGGGACGTCCGACCCGTTCTCGACGCCCTCTACGCCTTCGACGTCTTCGTCCGGGCCCGCGTCCGCGAGGGAGGGCGGGGGGACTTCCGTGTCGAAGACGGACGTGTGCCGCGGCTCCGCCTCCGCGGCAGGCCGCTCCTTCGCCTCCTCCACCGCGGTCGTGCCCAGGTTCTCCGCGAACCGGGCCAGCAGCCGGGCCACGGCCGACGTCACCGGCTCCTCCGGCAGCTCCGTGACGCGCCCGTCCGCGGTGGCCGTCCCGGTGAACGCGAGAGTGGAGCCGCCGTCGGCGTCCCGCACGACCAGGATGAGAGCGAGCGTGACCGTGCCGGTGCCGCGCGACTCGGTGGCGTCGCCCTCGACGGCGTACGACCCGTCCCCCCGCGCGGACAGACGCAGGGAGCCCCGGTAGGTGATCGAGTGGCTGCCGATGCGCACCTTCAGTCGCCCCGCGACCGGCTCGGCACCGGCGTCCTGCTGGAGCCCCGGAACCGCCCGGGCGACCCGGACGGGGTCGGCCAGCACGTCCCTGAGCCGCTCGGCCGGAACCGGAACGAACACCTCATGCTCCATGTCAGCGCAGCCTACCCAGCGGGCGCCCGGTACACCCCCCGGCTGCACAAAGTCACCCGCGACCTCCTGTGCATCCGGTGCCTCCCGCGTCTCCCGGCGACACCAGCCCCGTCTCGTACGCCACCACCACCGCCTGCGCCCTGCTGGTCAGGCCCAGCTTGGTCATCGTGCGGTTGAGGTGGGTCTTCACCGTGGCCTCGCTGATGAACAGGCGGTCGGCGGCCTCGGCGTTGCTCAGGCCGCGGGCCACCAGTTTCAGGACCTCGGCCTCGCGGGTGGTCAGCGTCGCCAGCCCGGGCGGCGGATCGGCGTCCGCAGGGTCCGGCCCCCTCGTCTCCGACATCCGCGTGAACGCCTCCACCAGGCGCCGGGTGACCGCGGGGGCGAACAGCGCGTCGCCGCCGTGCACCGCGGCGACGGCGGCCAGCAGCCGTTCGGGACCGGCGTCCTTGAGGAGGAAGCCGGAGGCACCGGCACGCAGGGCGCCGTACACGTACTCGTCGAGGTCGAAGGTGGTCAGGACCAGGACGCGGGGGGCGGGGTCCACCGCCTCGGCGAGGATCCGCTCGGTGGCCTGGATACCGGTCATACCGGGCATGCGGATGTCCATCAGGACGACGTCCGGCCGGGTCCGTCCGGCCAGCGCCACCGCCTCGGCACCGTCGGCCGCCTCGCCGACGACCTCCATGCCGGGGACAGCGCGCAGCAGTGCGGCCAGCCCGCTGCGGACGAGGAACTGATCGTCGACGACGAGCAGTCGTACAGGGCCGTCCTGCGGCCCGTCCCCCGGGCGGTCCTGCGGGTGGTCCTCCGGACGGTTCCCCGGACGGTCCTCCGGCCGGCCCATCGGGTGCTCTGCGTCGGTCATTCCCTGACGGCGTCTCCCCGGCGTGCGGTCTGTACCGGCGTCGGCAGGGTCAGGCGCACGCCGAAACCCCCCTCGCTGCGCGGGCCGACGACAATCGTCCCGCCGTAGAGCTTGGCTCGCTCCCGCATCCCGATCAAGCCATGGCCACCACGCTCGGGGATTGTGTCCGAATCCACCCCCTCCCGGCCTCCCCCCGTGGCTCCCTCTCCGCTGCCGTCATCGGTCACGGACACCGTCACCTCGCCCGCGCGGTAGGCGAGTTCGACGGCGGCGCTCGCTCCCGGGGCATGCTTGAGCACGTTGGTGAGAGCCTCCTGCACCACCCGGTAGACGCACAGCTGGACGCCGGGCGGCACGGGGCGCGGTGTGCCGGTGACACGCAGCTCCACGCCCACACCGCCGGTACGCACCCGGGTGACCATCTCGTCCAGCTGGTCGAGCCCGGGAGCTGGGGCGCCGACCGCGCCCTGCACGCCGTCGGCACGCAACAGGCCGAGCATGCGGCGCAGTTCGGCGAGAGCCTCACCACTGGCGCCCTCGATGGTGCCGAGGGCGCCGCGTGCGGTGCGGGCGTCGGAGTGGAAGACGAAGCGGGCCAGCCCGGCCTGGACGTTGATGACGGCGATGTGATGGGCGACCACGTCGTGCAGCTCACGGGCGATGCGGACGCGTTCCTCGGCGACCTCGCGCCGGGCCCGGTCGGCCTGTTCGGCACGGAGCTCCCGGGTGAGTTCGCCGGTCCGGCGGGCCACGTACCCGAACCTCCACAGCACCAGCGGGAAACCCACGGCCTGCCCCACGACCGACGCCATCGCCTCGGCGTCGCTGACCACCCCCGCGTAGATCCAGACACCGGCGAGCAGGGCGGCGCAGGCGGCGGCAGTGCGGGTGGGGCGCAGGGAGGCGGCGGTGTAGACGGCGAGCATCGGGCCGAAGGAGCCGACCACGGGCCAGTAGTCGAGGGTGACGTACACCGCCCAGCAGGCGTGGACGGCGAGGCAGACGGTGACGGGGGCCCGGGTGCGCAGGGCGAGCGGCAGGTTGAGCAGAGCTACGAGCGTCCAGGCGAGCGGGTCGAGCGCGGGCCACCCCTGGGCGACGGCCTCGGTGCCGAGCAGCACGGCCACGGTCGTCAGCGCCGCGGCGATCAGGCCGTCGGCCGCCAAGGGGTGCAGGCGCATGGCCGCAGCGTAAGTCCGCCCGTCCGGCGGCGGCGTCATCCTTCCGCCGTACCGCGGAAGTTGCAGGAACCGGGCGCCTACCGCGCTGGGTTGGGTCGCGTATCCACCCACTGCGGGATTCCGGTAGGGGCGGGGCGGCATAGGTTCTCGGTGCGAACGATCCACAGGGGGGTGTGGCGGTCCGTCCCGTACTCGGGGGAGGGCCGGGCCGCCGCACCGGGCTCGTCCCGAGGGCTGGGCCGGGGAAGCACGCTGGAGTGAGCGGCGGTTCGTGCCGGGGGGCGCGGACGGGCCGGTCCCAAGGGCGGACGCCGGCGAGGCGTCCGAGGGAGGGGGCGGGCAGCCACGTGCCCGCCCCCGGCCTCGTTCCCACTTCGGCCCTCGTGCCCGACCCCGGAACGCTCAGTACCGCGGATGCACCAGCGTCGACGGCGGCAGGCCGGGGATCCGGGTGCGGGACGCGGCGCGGGCGTCCTGGGCCAGGGACCGGGACGTGAGGGTGCGCGGGCGGGGGACCGCCGGGTCGAGGCGCAGGGCGGGGGTCCTGCGGGCGGCCAGGAGAAAGCCCCAGTCGCGGGTGGCGTGCGGCGTGGCGGCCGTACGGTCGGGGCCCGGGGCGAAGCCCGTGTCCCGGGCGTCGACACGGTAGGGGACGGCCCGCAGACCGGCCACGTGGAGCGTCGCGTGCACCGTCCAGAAGGCCCGCGGGCGTGCGGAGACCGGGCCCGCGTGCACGACCAGCCGCCCGTCGGGGGCGAGCACCCGCCGGAGCAGGCCGTAGAACTCCTGCGAGTACAGCTTCGTACTGGCCGTGATGCCGGGGTCGGGCAGGTCCGAGATCACCACGTCGTACATCGCGGTGGGCGTCGAACGCAGCCGGCGGAACGCGTCCGCCGTGATGACGCGGACGCGCGGATCGCCGTAGGCGTGCTCGTTCAGCGCGGACAGGCCGGGGTCGTGCCGGGCCAGCCGGGAGAGCCCGGGGTCGAGTTCGACGAGGTCGACACGGCGCACGCCCGGATGGCGCAGCACCTCCCGCGCGGCGAGGCCGTCACCGCCGCCGAGGATCAGCACGCGCGCGTGCGTACCGCTCATCGCCGGGTGCACCAGCGCCTCGTGGTAGCGCCGCTCGTCGCTGCCGCTGACCCGCAGCCGGCCGTCCAGGAACAAGCCGAGGGGCCTGCCGTCGGCATCGCCGGTGAGCACCACTTCCTGTACGTCGGTCTGGACGGCCACGCGGACGCCGTCCCCGTACACGGCGTGCCGGGCGGCGCGTTCGAAGTCGTCGGCGAGGACGGTGGCCGTGGCGAGGAGCGCGAGTACGACGACGTTGGCGACCAGCAGCAGCCAGCGGGCCCGTCGGGTCATGTCCCGCCGGAACAGGCCGAGGACCAGGGCGGCGCCGACGACCGCGTTGACGGTGCCGGTGAGCAGCGCGCCGGTCAGCTGGCCGAGGAAGGGCAGCAGCACGAAGGGGAAGGCGAGGCCGCCGACGAGCGCACCGACGTAGTCCGCGGCGAACAGGTCGGCGACGGCGCCACCCGCGTCCTGGCGGCGAACGCGCTGGATCAGCTCCATCAGCAACGGCACCTCGGCGCCGATCAGCACGCCGATGGCGAGCGAGAAGGCGACCAGGAGGAAGCGCGGCCCGTCCGCCCACAGGCCGCCCCAGCCACCGGTCCAGGCGAAGACGGCGTACAGCAGCATCGCGCTGGAGCCGCCGACGAGCGCGAGGACGGCCTCGACCGCGCCGAAGCCGGCCGCCGCGAACCGGCGCAGCCGTTTGGCGGCGAGCGAGCCGAGGCCCATGGCGAAGACCATGACGGACAGGACGACGGACGCCTGGGTGACCGAGTCACCGATCAGGTAGGAGGCGAGGGCGACGAGTTCGAGTTCGTACACCAGCCCGCAGGCCGCGCAGACGAACACCCCCACCAGGACCAGGAACCGCCCGGTGGCCGGCCTGACGGGCAGCCTCGGCGGCGCTCCGGGACCGCCCGGGGGCGCTCCGGAACCGTCCGGCGGCGCTCCGGGACCGTCCGGCGGCGCTCCGGGACCGTCCTGGGGCACTCCGGAACCGTCCGGGGAGCCGCCGGGGCCGCCCCAGGACGGCGGAGAGCCGGGCGGGGCGGGGGCGTGCGGTTCGATCACGCAGTGACGTTACGTCACTCCCGCACTACACTTCGTCACCCACACGGGTGAAACTGGCGTTCCGTTGGGCACCGCAGGTTTATCCCGCCGCGGCCCGCCTCCGCCCGCTCACACCCCGGACGGGCTGAGCGGCGACGCCGGCACCCGGACACCCACCCGGGTCCGCGTCGCCACCAAGTGGCCGTCCTGCGGATAGGCGTGCCAGGTCCGCCAGTGCACCTGCCCCTCGTGCCGATGGGCCAGCAGCGCGGTGAAGGCGTGCGGGCTGCCGGGGAAGACGCCGGCCAGCCCGTGCGGATGGTCGGCGACCAGGGCCAGCAGCTCCTGGGCGCGTCCGGCGAAGGAGCCCGGCGTCAGCACCTCGACCCGGGCGGCGAACTCGTACTCCCAGTCGCCCACCCGCTTGGCGACGCCCAGCGGAAGGGGGGTACTGCTGCCGGGGATGCACGCCACTGTCTCCGAACAGCTGCCCTGCTCCTCCTCGAGCAGGACTTGGTGAGAGGCCCCCAGGAGTCTCAACTGCATTTTGGCGCCCGCCAGTTCGAGATCGAGACTGGCGAGCGCGGGCAGCGGCTCGCGCCCCAGGGCCCAGGCGAGATCGGCTGCGCGCGTGTCGGTGTAGGCGGTTTTCAGGGTCGTGAGCATGGATGGGCTCCGCAAGCACACAAGGAGAGGAAGGTGTGGGGCCTGCGCATCCCGGCCACTGCCGGGGATGCGGCCCGCTCAGCCCAGTCGGCCGGTCAGGAGGGGGGTCAACAGGTCGTCCGAGGAGCTGCGTTGGTGATGGAGAGGGAATCATGAACTGTGGCGCCGCACAGCTTTTTTACCCAACTTCGTGGCGTTTCCATCCCTCAGGGGGCTCCACAGCTCAACTGTTCAACCGGGGCGCACACCCCGCACACACAGCGCGCGCCGGGGCGTGGGAGCGCCCGCCGGGTATGTTTCCCGGCGGGCGCTCGTGGTGGGCGCGGGGTCCGCCCCAGGTGCGGACCCCGTGACGGGGATGCGGTTCCCCCTGCAGGAGCTCAGCTGCCCCGTGTCAGCTGCCTCCACCGCATCCGCCGCCGCCCCCTCCACCGCAGGACGACGACCCGCCTCCGCAGGACGAGCCGCCTCCGCAGGAGGAGCCTGTGTTGTGCCCGCCGGAGGACGAGCCGTCGGCCCACCAGCTCTTCCGGCTGCTGCGGCCGCGGCTCCTTCCGCCGCCGCTCCGTGCGCCCGCCAGGAGCCCGCCGACCACCAGGGCGCCGAACACGATCAGGATGATGCCGGTGACCATGGCGTCCCCTCCTTCCGCTGCCCGGGCTCACGCCCGGAGTCCCCCGAAGCAGCCCCCCGTTGGGCGCCTCGCTCACTGTGTGAAGCTCGTTGTGCCGTTACGCGCCGCGCCGCCGCGCCGTCGTGAAGCTCATCGCGTGAACGGGAGATGCCCCTCGCCGCCACGCCCCAAAGCAGAGTTGAGGAACTTCTGAGGGTCCTTGAACGGGAACGGCCCCTGACCTGCACCGGAGTGCGAGTCAGGGGCCGTTGGCGCCTTGCTGGGCCGTCTATGGGCCGTCAGCGCCTTCCGGACCGTACCGGAACACGGAGTCGATGGCCCGCCGGGCCCGTTCGCGGCTGTCGGGCATCAAGTGGGCGTACACCCGCAGGGTCATACCCGGATCAGCATGCCCCATGTACTCGCTGACGGCCTTGATGTTCTCGCCCGCGTCGAGCAGCGCCGAGGCATAAAAGTGCCGGAGGGCGTGCATGCCGTGCTCGCGTGCCGAGTCGTACTTGCCGTCCTCCCCCGCGTCCGGGATGAGCCCGGCAGCGGCTAGGGCGGGCTTCCACTCCTTGCCGTTGAAGTTGCTGCGCCAGACCATGCCGCCCTGCTCCGCGGTGAAGAGCAGGCGGGCGGACACCTTCGGACCCTCCGGCACTCCCCACGGCAGGGTGATCTCCACGGGCTTGCAGACGTCCCTGTGCACGCGGAGCGCTTCCGCCACCGAGTCGGGCAGGGGTACGTCCCGCTTCTTGCCGCCCTTGGGCAGGGCGAACACCGGGTGCCCTTCCACGTGCTTGATCTGCCGGACGACATGCAGCGTGCGCCCGTCGGTGTCGACCGCGTCCTCGGCCAGCCCGAACACCTCGCCCTGGCGGAGGCCGCACCCGGCGCCGACGTCGACCATGGGCCGGTACCGCTCCAGGAGCGCCGTTCGAACGGCGAGTACCTGAGCGAGCGTCCAGGGAATCACCGGGTGCGCGTCGAGCCGGGGCCGCCGTACCGTGCGCGCACTGCACGGGTTGCGGGACAGGAGCGAGTCGTCCACGGCGGCGGACAGGACCGATTGGACGTCGGCGAAGATGTTCCGGGCGTAGGCGGCACTCACGCCCGGCTTGGCCTCCAGCGCGGCCAGCAGCCCCCGAATGTGCTCGGGGCGGAAGGTGCCCACGGGTCGCGAGCCGATCACCGGGTAAGCGTGCAACCGCAGTCGGCGCCCAAGTTCCTTCCGGGTCATCGGGCTGGACGTCTTGCTGTCCAACCACTTCTCGGCGTACTCCCGGAAGGTGATCCGAACCGACTTGGGGTCGGTGTACTGCCCCCGCGTCATGTCCGTCTCGATGGCGCTCAGCCACTTCTCGGCGAGCCGCTTCTTGCCGTCGGGGAAGCTCTTGGACTTCTCGGAGCCGTCCGGGCCGACGTACCGGGCCCGGTAGCGGAGCCCGCTGCCGTGGCGGTCGGTCTTGACCTTGACCGCCTTGCCGTTCGGACCCGTGCTGACCTTGTACCACCGGTCTTGGATGTGCCCCGCCATCAGGCGGCCTGCCTCAGCGACTCGACCCAGACGCGGACGTCGTCGGGGTCAAAACGGAGGTGCCGGCCGACGCGGAAGCCGGTCGGTCCCGTGCCTTTGCGGCGCCACTGGTAGACGGTGTCGACGCTGGGCAACCGGAACAGGCTCACGAGATCTTCCGGGGTCAGGTACTGCTCGGGCAGCCTCATGCGTACGCCTCCCAGTCGTTCCGGTCGGTCGACAGGTCCGCCAGGGCTTCCCGAGCGGTCTCGCGGCTTTGCTGAATGTCGCGGCGGATGTTGGCAGCGAGCCAGAGTTCGCCGGGAGTGTGGCCGTGACCGGCGTAGGACCAGTGGGCGAGAGTGAGGGTGGTTGCCTGCTCGTCGTCGGGGTCGGGCAGGCCGAGCGCTTCCCGCTGCTGGGCGGCGCGGTAGTCGGCACGGGTCTGGCGCAGGGCGCCGAGGGTGGTGGAGTACCGCCGGGACTTGCTGGAGAAGTGGCCGCGGAATCCGAGCATGTGGGCCCAGTCGCGGAACTTGCGGTCCGGGTAGAACGGGTGGAGGTCGAGGCAGGCGGCGATGAGCCGGGCGGGATGGTCGGGCACGCCGAGCAGGGCCAGGGCCTCCTTGTTGCCGATGCGGCGATCCACAGTGCCTGTGGTCTCGGCGGCCTTGGTGGCGTACTTGGCAACGTACGAGGCGACGGCCTGTTCAGTGATCTCCTCGCCGTCACCGAAAGCACCGATGGGCTGCACGTCGAGCTGAGTGCCCCAGCGCAGGGTGCGGGCGGGCTGGTCCCCGGCGGGGTCGACGTCGACAGCGACGCGGGCAGCTGCTGCGTGGATCGCGTCGGTGAGGAGGTCGAGAGTCGCCCAGACGGGCGGGGGCGAGTCGGGCCCGTCGGGACCGTCGAAGCGGACGACGGCATGGAAGTGGACGGCGCCGCGCTTCTGGTACTCGGCGACCTTGCCGAAGGCGACGCGGGACTGTTCACGGGCTGCCTTCTGCGTGAGCCCCGCACGCTTGGCGATCTCGCGTCGCAGGTAGATCGTGAAGTAGCGCCACAGGTCGGAGGCGTGGTTGTTCCACAGCACGGCGCCCCCGTAGTCGTACGCATCCGGGTCGAGGGGCGTACCGAGTTCGGCGGTGTCCTCCTGGTGGTGAGCGCCGCAGCGGCACGGTCGGCTGCCGGGCCGGTTGTGCACCGGGCCGAACGAGGGAGCGGTGAGCGTGGCGAACACTCGCGGGTGCTCTCGGATCGTGGGCCGGGTGCCCTTGTTCGGGTCACCGACGAGACCGGCGCGGATCAGGTGGTACGTGTCGCCCGCGTAGGTCCAGGCGCAGGACGGGCAGCGGGAAGCGCGGCGGTTGCCGCAGGCGACGCGGAGCCGTCCGCCAGGTTCGGTGTCGGTCGAGTAGGAGTGCAGGACGTGACGTGTCTGGGCGTCACGGACGACGACGGAGCCTTGCAGATGGATGGGGTCCGAGCAGCCGCCGGTACGGCGGATCTGGTCCTGGATGCGGTCGAAGCCGGTGGACCCGGCCAGCCTCAGCACGTCGGCGAGGGTGGCCGGATCCAGGCCCGCCATGGTGGCGGAGTCGTTCACGCGCCGGTCACCGCCTGACCGTGAGAGGCGGGGATCAGGGCCGTACGGCCGGTGCCCTGGCAGGCCTGGCAGGTGACGCGAGTGGTGGCACGGCTGCCGTCACGGTCCCGGGTACCGGTGGTGACGACGACAACCGGGAAACCGTCACATTTGCGGCAAAGCACGATCAGAGCGTGCTGGGGCATCATGGAGCTTCCCTTTCGGGTCCAGTGGATCTGAATGGGTCCAGGCGCCCGGAGCGGCGGAAGTTTGGCGACCGAGGCCGCTCCGGGGGCCGTCAGCGCTGCTTGGCGAGATCCTTGAGCAGCAGCCGCAGGACGACGGCGACCAGGGCGACCGAGACGCCGGTGATGGCCACGGCGAGGAGCATCGAGACCAGGACGGCGCCGACGACCAGGACCACGGCGCCACCACCGGCAGCGAGGGCGAGGGCACTGCCTGGGGTGAGCTGCACGGTCGGACGGTTGGCGAGGGGCGCGGTCGGGGCGGGAACCGCGGAGCCGGATGCCGGCACTTCGACGGCCGAGGCGGTAGCGGACGGTGCGGTGTCCTGGTGCGGGTACTTCGGGGTGAGCACGAGCGGTCTCCTCTCGGGAGGCTTACTTGACGATCGTGTCGACGGCGGGGCTGAGGATGCTGTCTGCGACGAGGTAGCCGCCGAGGAGGAGCACGGCGACCAGCCACCAGGGCGGGCGGATGAGCTTGACGCCGAGGAAGCCGACGACGAGCAGCGCGAGCCAGAGCGGTACGTCCATGACGGTCCCTCCTACGCCTTGCAGCGGTGGGTACGGGCGGCGAGTTCGGCGGCGGAGCGGTCGGGGTAGTCGGCGGAGAAGCCGCAGCGCGGGGCCGTGCAGGCGGCGGCGTGCATCTCGCGGCCCCGGCCGTCGTAGTAGGTGCCGACCTGCACCGGGCCGACGCGGATGCGGTTACGGAAACGGCGGTAGACGGACATGAACGGTTCTCCTCTCAGGTGAGCTGGAGTTGGGCGGAGATCGCGTTGACCATGGGTTCGGGCAAGCCGAGCCGGGCCGCCAGCGCTTCGGCGGGCATTGGCGTACCGGTCGACGCCTGGTGCGCGTCGGCGAGCTTCCGGGCGTGGTCGAGCAGGGCGGCCGGAACGGTGGGAGCACCGGGAGCAAGCTGCTGTGGTGAAGCAGGCTGCTGTGGTGAAGCGGGGGCAGGAGCGGGAGCCAGCTCGGGTGCGGCCGGCACTGGCTGCGGGTCTACGCCCGGCGGATCGGTGCGGGTCACCTCGACTTCGGGCAGCTGCGCCGGTTCGCCGTCGGCAGGCTGCTCGGGCGCGGGCTGCTCAGTGGGCGAGTGGACCAGGAGGGTGCCGCCGAGGAAGGCCAGGGCGGGCCATCCTGCGACGAGGATGCACAGCCACGCGGGCACGGCGCCGAGGTCCAGCAGACCGGCGGTCGCGACGTTGGCACCCAGCGAGGCGAACAGGGCGATGACGAACCAGGTCCATGCCGAGCGGTCTCGGCGGGCGGTACGCAGCCGACGCCAGGCGGCCACCAGCAGCAGATCCACGGAGACCGGGTAGGCCCAGGCTTTCCAGCCTGACTGCCCGGCTGCCTCAGCCAGGTCATGCAGGTGAGCGAAGGACAGCGCGCCAGCGATGACAGCTTGGACAAGGACCGCGTCCAGGCGGATCGAGCGGGACATGGGAATACCTCCCTTCCAGGGAAGTGGGGCCAGAGCAGGCCGATTCAGGGGGTGACCGGGCGCGGCTTCACCAGCGAGGGACCGGCGACCGGGGTCGGGACGACCGACGCGACGGGCCGGAACGGGTCGAGTACCGGCAGGTCGGGGACCAGGTGGGCGAAGGCCCGGCAGACGGCCACCACCTCATCCCGCGTTGTGTTCGGGGTGCGGATCTTCGACCAGCCGCCGGAGGAGTCCGCCGCAACGGCCGTGCCGGGACGCTCCATCGGGAAAAGGCTGGCCACCGCCACCGCGTCCGGGGCCACGTCGTTCAGCCCCATCTCGGCCGTCTGCTTGTCATTGACGCGATGCACGACACGGCCGGTCAGCTGAGCGCGGAGCATGGTGGCGCCCTTGCCCAGTTCGGAGCCGAAGCGCTGGCCGCAGATTTCCAGATGGATGCCGACCGCTCGGGCCATCTGCGCCAGCCGGATCAACGCCGTGACGATCCGTTCCCGGCGTTCCTCGTCCTTCTTGGAGGAGATCAGGAACAGTTCGGCGATCTCGTCCACTAGGACGACGACCGGCACCGGTCGCTCAGTCTCCGGCAGCTCCCACAGGTCGGAGACGCCGTGTCGGCTGAGGAGGTCGAAGCGATCTTCCATCTCCGCGACCATGACGCCGAGCAACGAGGCGGCATCGTCCGGGCTGGTCACCAGCGCGGACAGGCGGGACGCGTAGGCGGTCTGCTCGACCCCGCGCTTGCAGTCGATCCCGACCAGGGCCACCGGCAACTGCGCCAGCCCCTTGATCAAGTTCCGCTGGTACATCGACTTGCCCGACTGGTTCGCGCCAAGGGTGAGCGCCATAGGAGCCGCGCGATAGTCCCGCTCGAAGGCGGTCCCGTCCTCCCGCAGCGCCACCGGCACCACCATGTCCCGAGGGTGCGCCCTACGCGGCATCCGCACCCGCCGCAGCACGTCATAGCCGGTCATCCGCAGCTCGACGTACCCGGGCTTGGTCTCCGTCACGGTGACCGAGTGGACGCCCCAGGCGTGCCGCAGCCGCTCCGAGGAGGCGATCAGGTCGGCGGGCTCCAGCCCTGCCGGCAGTCGCAGCGTGACCCGCAGCCCGGTCGAGGTGCCGCGTACCCGGCGGATCCTCGGCGGTACCGGCTGCACCTCTCGGCGAGCGACGCTGCGCGTCATGAAGGCCCGCAGTCCCGAGGGCTGCACCGTCAGCCCGCACACATCCATGGTCGACCGGTAGGAGAGGGCGAACCGACCCCAGGTAACCGGCATGCCGACCAGCGACCAGTACACGCGCGGCGCGCGGATCTTCGCGTAGCCGAGTCCGCCAGCGCCTGCCACGGCCCCGGTGACCTCCAGCCACACAGTCAGGTCCGTCATGGTCAGAGCGCCGAGGTGATCGCGACCGCACGGAAGGAGATGCCGTGCCGCTTCTGCCCGTTGAACTCGTTCTCCCAGTCCCGGGCCTTGAGGCCGACCACCTTCACGGGCGTGCCCGGCGCCAGCCCCTCCGGGAAGCCGGTCTCCGGGATGGTCACCTGCCACAGGTTGCCCTCCCCCTCGTCGGAGACCAGCAGACCCACCGTGGAGAGGCCCGCGCCGGTCTCCCGGTCGATGGCCCGCTCCCCCGTCTTCTGGTTCACGAGCTTCGGCGTCGGCGCGGTGGCCACGAACACCACGGCGGACGAAAGGTCGATCTTGAACGAAGGCACAACTGTCCCCTTGCTGGTCAGACTCAGGCCCTTTGGACCTCTTGCTCAACTTGTTGGTACAAGCTGATGCGTAGAGACTTACCCACCGAGAGTGATCCGTCAAGATCTTTGGACCCACATGTACCAACAAGTTGAGCGAGTGCGTCATGATGGACCAATGAGCAAGCAGCCGAAGTACCAGCAGGTGGCCGATGCGCTACGACGCGGGATCGACAACGGCACCTACGGCCCAGGTGCTCGGCTGCCGTCGGAAGCCGAGCTGGCGACCCGCTTCGAGGCTTCGCGCAACACCGTCCGCTCCGGCCTGAACCTCCTGGTCAGCCAGGGACTCATCACGTCCAGCCAGGGCCTCGGCTACGAGGTGCGCAAGCACGAGGTCTTCGAGCTGAACGCGTCCCGCTTCGAGAACTTGCAGTTCCCGCAGAACGGCGACGCCTACTCCACCGACGTGACCAACGCGGGACGCCGACCGCACCAGACCTTCCGCGTCGAGCTGGCGACCACGTCCGAGCAGATCGCCCAGCGGCTGGAGGTGGAGGCCGGATCCCGGTCCGTGCTGCGGTTCTGCCACCGCTTCGTCGATGACGTGCCCTGGTCGACGCAGGCCACGCACTACCCGGATTGGCTTCTCCAGAAGGCCCCGCGGCTTGCCGAGCCCGGCGACATCGCCGAGGGAACCACTCGCTACCTCGCTGGCCTCGGTGTCGAGCAGGTGGGCTACGCCGACGAGATCGCGACCCGGATGCCCACGCCCGAAGAGGCCCGACTCCTGGAGATCGGCCCCGGCGTCCCGGTCATGCTCTGGACCCGCACCGGGTACACGACCGAACGCCCCGTTCGCTGCACCGTCACGACGTTCCGAGGCGACCTGAACCGCATGAACTACGAGATCGGCGATCTCTCCGCCCGGAACGAGAACGAAGCCCAGTGAAGATCACGACCGCCACCCCGGGCGACCTCCAACGACTGCTCGACTTCCGGAAGGAAGCGGCGTCTTGGATCAGCGCACTCGGCAGCGACCAGTGGAGTCGCCCGTACCCGGCCGAACGACTGCTGACGACGATCGAGGCGGGCACCGTCTTCATGCTCAGGGACGGTGACCAGACCGCCGCCACGATCACACTCACCCCGGAGGCCGAGGAGGGGTTGTGGTCGGACGAGGACCTGTCCGAGCCGTCGATGTTCGTCAACAAACTGACGGTGGCACGGGATTACTCCGGGCAGAACCTCGGAGGCGCCCTTCTGGACTGGGCAGGAGACCGTGCCTACCGGGCAGCGGCCAAGTGGCTACGCCTCGACGCCTGGACTTCCAACGCCCGGTTGCAGCGCTACTACCTCGATCAGGGCTTCCAGCACGTGAGGACCGTCCTCGAAGGCAACGCCGTCAACGGAGGCCCGCGAGTCTCAGGTTGGCTTGCCCAGCGTCCTACCCGGCCAGCAGAGCCGAAGTTCACCGACGAGACGCCGAGCCCGGAACCGCTTCGCGCCTGAGCTGTTACAAGTTTCTCTACCTCATCAAGCCCCGGCTGCGCTCCGCTCCGCCGGGCGCGCTTCCCGGCTCCGCTCCGGGCGCCGCTCCTGCCTTCGGCCCGCTCCGCCCGCGCTGCGCCGACGCGCGCCCACATGTGGATAGGGCCGGAAGCCATGAGTCGATCACCGCATAGAACGAGGCGCGGTCAAAGACGATGCCTCCGGCGGGGGATCGGCCGGCACCGGGATGGAGGGGGCGCCGTCGCCGACCGCGGGCACGTTGGGGCGTGCGTGGGGTGCTCCCATCCCGACCACCGTCGACCCAGGCAGAGCCGAGCAGACGCGGCCCAGGGCGTCCAGGTCGTTCGTACAGTGGCGCGCTCCACCTGGACGCCCTGAACCACGCCCGCTCCACGGTGTGTGGGTCGACGGCGGACGGGATGGGAGCTGGGGAGGGTGGTGTGTTAGGTCGGTGGTGCGGTGAACGGTAGACATCCCAATATCCAGGACGTAGTTCATCGGATGGTCCACCTTCCTTGCCTCAGTGCGAAAAGATCACTCCTATGAGCGCACGAGTTGGCACAGACCTGCTTGTCACATGTCCGCACTGCGAGAAGCCAGCTCTCGCCGGGGTGGTAGGAGAAGCGTCCGACTTCAGTGGCGATGACGGCCCGCCGTACCTGCTTGAGTTGGTCCGCTGTAATAAGTGCCGAAAGCCCTTCCTGACGGTGGAGGAGGACTACGGAGACGGCTGGGACGGGGAGCCTGGTGTCCTGTGGCCAGAGCAGCAACGACCCTTGAGTCTGCACGTTCCAGAGGACCTACGTCGCACGCACGCCGAAGGACGCCGGTGCTTTTCTGCGAAGGCATACACGGCCACTGCTGTGATGGTCCGCCGCACCCTAGAGGCCGTGTGCATCGACCAGGGGATGGTCGGCGATGCTCCTGGTCGTCCAAAACCATTGTTCAAGATGCTTGAAGAGATGCGCGATCAAGGCAAGATCGATGGCCGTCTTTTTGAGTGGGCTCACGAACTCCGCAGCCTTGGTAACCAGGGGGCCCACTACAGCAGTACGTCCGTGACCCGAGAGGATGCGGCCGACGGGCTAGCTCTAGCGGAGGCCCTACTCGACTACCTCTACGTGCTTCATGCCCAGTTCAACACTTTCAAGGAACGTAGGCAGGCGGCTCGGGACAAGGGTCAGAACCACACGGTCCCTTCGCCTAATGCCCGCAAGGGAGCTTCCGACGCCGGGCAGAACACAAACGCTGAGCCGTCAAAGCAGCCAGAGGCGTAGACCCAAAAATCTGCGGGTGTGCTTGTGCTCCGATTACGGAGAGCGGAGCACAAGCACCCTGGGCGCCTCAGTGGTGGTGATTCCACCAGTAGAGCACGAGTGCACCAACCCCGCTCAGGCTGGCCTTCACCCCAGCGCGGAACAGTTCATCCGTGGCGGAGTTCAAGAGTCGGCGGAAGTGGTTTCGTGCGGCCCGTTCTTCGAGGTGAGTACGCACGTGGTCACGCGCGCGGCTCGACCGGGCGATCTTCGTTGTAGGACGCTGTCGTACCTGGCGCCTACACTTCCCCTTGCTGGGAATGTCGGCCTCCTTCGGTCGGTGTTCCTGCCGGTGTTGGCGGCCTCCTGCGTAGGACCAGGGGGCCGCCGCCGTTTTCGGCGGAGACCCGTTGGCCGCATGGACCAGTCTGACGCACTGCACTGACAGTAGGTGCCTTTCGAGGTACCGGGACTCCTCGGGGACTCCTCGGGAACTTCCTGGAACGTGGCCAAAGCGGACATTGGGATCCGGGTTGAGGGAGACTTGTTGGGGATCCAGCCCTGAAGTCAAGCTTCCATGCGTTGTCGGACCCCTCGAAATCCTTGGCAAGGAACCCCATCTGCGAGGAGGTTCCACGTGAAACATGGACATGCTGCGTCGAGAGCGTTCCGCGCGTAGTCGAACTTCACGATGATGTCCTCGTGCTAATCCGCGAGGAACTTGGGGTGCTCGGCCGGCGCCACCATCTCTATGGACGGTGCTCCGACGTGCGAAGTGAGGGTTGGTCACACCACCGCACCAGGCGGACGAAGGGTGAGCCAAATTGTCAAGGTGACCTCGAACTTCTGGCAGCAGCGTCTGACACCAACAAGTACGAGCCGGGCCGGACAAGAGCGGCCCCAGCGGTCATCACACCCCCGCCGAGCTGGGGGCCCTCCGACCTCCGGGAGGGTCTGTGATCGACCTGATAAGGATGCGGGCCGAGCCCCAAGCTCAGCCTGATGTCAGAGCCAGGTGGGAGCGTGCAGTGATGGACACACTGTTTGATCTCCCCGAACCTGAGCCTGAGCAAGCCGTCATTGCTCACTACCGTCTGAGCGACGACCAGTACGGATCACCTGCGGAGCGCGAAGCCCTCTACAGCGCAGAGCGGGTCATGAGTTCCGCCGTCGAGGCGGCGGGAGTCGGCGAGGTCGACGGGAACGAGTTCGGAGGAGGCGAAGCCGTGCTGTATGCATACGGAGCGGACGCCGCGGCTCTCTTCAGGGTCATGGAGACGATCTTGCGTAGCCTGCCCTTCAGACCGGCCCACGTCGTGTTGCGGCGGGAGTCCCGCGAATCGGAGTCCCGAGTGGACCTGTGATGCGGTACAGCAGCGAAGTACCGCAACTACAGCAGCCGGACGCGCCCAGCAGCACCTCTGCGAGGCCTGCAGACGACCTGTTTGCTCCTCAGTGACCGCTCCACATAGCGCTACAGCTCAGAAGGTAGCCGCTTTCCTGTCGAGCCCGATCGCTCCGTAACTGGTGCGAAGAACCACGGCGGCTGCCGGACAGTACACAAGAGAATGACCCCTGACCGATCCGCATGGTCAGGGGCCGTTCTCACTGCTCAGCAAGCGGAGACGGTGAGACTGAAACCGCCGTGGCATCGCTGCCGCACCTGTCGTCAAGACTGGCTACTCAGGTTCGATCTCCGCCGGGCGCTCCGAGCAGGGCGGGGCACACTCGTACACCTCGATGGACAAGTCGTGTGCTCCGGAGTGCCCTTCGGCGCGACCGGCGGACCTGGCCCCTACCCGAAGGGCCTTGCCGCACCAGCAGCAGTGCCAGCCGAGGTACTGCCAGCCGTTGAGTTCCTTGACGGGTGGCGGCGTCGGCCGTCCGATCCCGGTCATGGCCGGTCGGCGTACGGGACCAGGGCGTGCTTCTCACGGCACGGACCACAGGCCGACTGCACTCGCCCCGGCCCGGTCCCCTGCTCCACCACCTCGATGACGCGGATGCCGGCACTGTAGCCGCGGTGCCATGAGCAGTAGCCGTAGGTCATGGGCTCCGCCGTGGCCGCGGCTGGGCTGTTCGCGGGGTTCTGGTCCTGCGTACTCTCGTTCACGTCGACTCCTAGTCAGTCGTCCACGCCCCTGGGTCGTTCGCGCGGCCGCAGGGGCACTGTGCGTTTACGCAGGATATGCCTAGGTAGCTAGGGTAGCTAGGCCAGTCAGGCAATCTCGTCTCGCCGAGCGGGCTCGTACTGTCTAGCTTCGGATCATGGACTGGAAGCCGGACATCCCCCGCTGGAAGCAGGTGTACGAGGTCATCGAGCAGCGGATTGCCGATGGCGAGTACCCGCCCGGAAGCCAGCTGCCCGGCGTCCTCGCGATTCAGGGTGAGTTCGGCATCGCGCAGATGACGGCCCGGCGCGTTCTCACCGAGCTGCGGGAAGCGGGTCTGGCGCAGATGCAGCCGGGCATCGGGACGTTCGTCGCCGAGCTGCCCAAACCGTAGCGGCGCTCGCTGGGCAGGGCCTCCCTGACCACGGGTTTCCCGAGGACCGAGCCACTCCCCCGCGGGTGAGTCCCGGGCCGTCCCTGGGCCGTGCGAGGGGGGTCGACGTCGACCGACGATGACAGACGTCGACTGACCACCCGCAGGTCAGAGGGGATGCCTGGAAGATCGCCGCAGGTGGCCACCACCGAAGGTGAGTTGAGGAACTCCAGAGCTTCGGCGCAGGATGACCGCCATGACCCCCATGAGCTCCAGCGCCCGCCCCTTCCTCAACCGCCGGCTCGCCGAATTCGGGACGACGATCTTCGCCGAGATGTCCGCCCTGGCCGTACGGACCGGGGCGATCAATCTGGGCCAGGGCTTCCCGGACACCGACGGGCCCGAGGAGATCCGGGAGGCCGCCGTACGGGCGCTGCGCGACGGGCGCGGCAACCAGTACCCGCCGGGCCCCGGCGTCCCGGAGCTGCGCTCCGCCGTCGCCGCCCACCAGGAACGCCGCTACGGCCTGTCCTTCGACCCGGACTCCGAGGTCCTGGTCACCGCCGGCGCCACGGAGGCCATCGCGGCCTCCCTGCTCGCCCTGCTGGAGCCCGGCGACGAGGTCGTCGCGCTGGAGCCGTACTACGACTCGTACGCGGCCTGCATCGCGATGGCGGGCGGCACGCGCGTGCCCGTGACCCTGCGCCCCCACTCCACGGACGGGCGCGCCGCCTTCCGGCTGGACCTCGACGAGCTGCGCGACGCGGTCACCGACCGCACCCGCCTGCTGCTGCTGAACACCCCGCACAACCCGACGGGCGCGGTCCTCACCCGCGGCGAACTGGCCGCGATCGCCGAGCTGGCAGTGGAACGGGACCTGCTGGTGGTGACCGACGAGGTCTACGAGCACCTGGTCTTCGACACGGCCGAGCACATCCCGCTCGCGTCCTTCCCGGGGATGCGCGAGCGCACGGTGACCATCGGATCGGCCGGCAAGACGTTCTCGTTCACGGGCTGGAAGGTCGGCTGGATCACCGCCGCCCCCGCCCTGGTCACGGCGGTCCGCTCGGCCAAGCAGTTCCTGACGTATGTCGCCTCCGGGCCGTTCCAATACGCCGTGGCCGAGGCTCTGCGCCTGCCCGACTCGTACTTCGCGGACTTCCGCGCGGACATGCTGGCCAAACGGGACCTGCTCGCGGGCGGCCTGGAGCGGGCGGGCTTCAAGGTCTTCCGCCCGGCGGGCACGTACTTCATCACCACCGACATCCGGCCCCTTGGTGAGAGCGACGGTTTCACCTTCTGCCGTGCGCTGCCGGAGCGCTGCGGGGTGGTCGCGATCCCCAACGCAGTCTTCTACGACCACCGTGAGGAGGGCGCACCCTTTGTCCGCTTCGCGTTCTGCAAGCGGACAGGCGTGCTGGAGGAGGCGGCCTCCCGACTCAAGACGCTGGCCGCCTGACAGCCACAGATGTACCAGCAGATGGACCGGCCACACGGCCTCGTCGCTCCGAGCCGCCGCGCACCCGCACTCGACTGCCGCCTGGTCGACCGGGACACCGGTGATCGGCAGTCGCATCACGCAGCACGCCTGTCGGCGGACACGCTTCCATCAGCGATCAACCGGCGCCGCCAGGCCCGGTGACAGCGCCCCGGATCATGCAGGACAGGGTCAGCAAAGAGCCATACCGGCCCCGAAGGTCAGGAACCCGAGCTGGGCTTTACGAAGAAGGTGATGTGCGGGAAGTACCCCTCCTCGGCCGGCCAGGCGCGGGCCCGGCCGCGCTGTCGCTCATCGCGGAACCGGTGGTACCGGCTCCAGGAGCGCTCGTCACCACCGAGGACGTCCTTGAAGCGCCGGAAGGCGCCCCGCCCACCGATGGCGATCCGCAGCCTGTCGGCAAGGGCGACGTCCTCGACCTCTTCGATGAACAGCTCCATGTCCCGGTAACCGGACCGGGACCCCAGAGCCGGCACGTACAGCGATGGCTCGGGCCCACCGAACCAGCCGGTCGATCAGCAGCCTGCACGCCGCCTGGAACTCCTCCTCGGCCTCGGGTTCGAAACGCATCCGCATGAGATTCGTCCCACCTGTCAGCAGCAGTCCTTGCCGTGCCGCGCTATCGCCGAACCGGGGCCGGCAACTCGGCCGAGGACGAGCGGCCGCTGCCTCAAGGGCAGTACGTGGTGGTTGTCCCCCGCAGTAAACACGGACCGAACTTCCCTGCGACGAGCCGGACTTCGTCGCACGGACTCACGGCACGCGGAACGGCGCGCCTCCTGGCCGATCCGGATCCACGGAAGTCCGGGCAGGCCCAGCCGACTGCCCCTACCAGGAACGACAGTCCGACGACAGCGGTGCCGACGGCACGGGCCCGGCCGCCCGGGAGCCCGTCGTCAGCGAGCGTCCGCCTCGCGCTCCGGGCGCGGGAGCTCGTCGAGGTCGAGGGTGAAAGTGCGGCCGTCGGCCAGGGCGATGGGGAGCTTGCCCGTGCCGTACTTGTGCGTGTGTGCGGCGATGTAACCGGTGCCGGTCGGCTGGGTGTGGAGGACGACTTCCTGGGCGTAGGGGTCCACGACCAGGTAGACCGGGATTCCGTAGCGGCCGTACTTCGCGGTGCAGTCGTCGTAGTCCTTGCGTGCGGAGGAGGCCGAGACGACCTCGGAGATCAGCAGGACGTCCTCGAAGCTGTAGCGCTTGCCCTCTCGGCGGGCGTCCTCGCGAAGGATCGCCAGATCGGGGGCGGAGTTCTCGTCGGCGGGGAAGTCGATGTAGACATCGGAGGTGACCTTCGCGTGGCGGCCGAGGGCGAGAGCGGAGTCGATCTGCATCGACCTGATGGTGCTGGAGTGCTCTTCGCTCTGCGGGGTCATGATCACCTTTCCGTCGGCCCCGAACAGGACCGTGTACCCCTTGGGAAACTCGGTGTGCACGATCGCGTCGACGCTCATGGACGGCTCCTTCCCGTGTGTGGTCAGGATACGACGGACAGTCCCGCGCCACCGAGCCCGGCGGTACGGCCGGGAGACCGGTCCGGACGGCTTGTGCGGTCGGCTCACCGACGATGCCGGAGATCCGCGGCGGGGCCGGTCGCACCACCGACACATAGGTAGGCCAACGAGGCGTCGCCCGGATCACCGCCGCTCCCGCCCTGGTCACGGCGGTCCGCTCGGCCAAGGAGTACCTGACGTACGTGGCCTCCGGGCCCTTCCAGTACGCCGTCGCCGAGGCCCTCGCGCTGCCCGACTCGTACTTCGCCGCCTACCGTGAGGACATGCGGGCGAAGCGGGACCTGCTGGCGATGGACCTGGAGGGGGCCGGCTTCGGCGTCTACCGCCCCGCCGGGACGTACTTCGTCACCACCGACATCCGCCCCCTCGGCGAGAGCGACGGCTTCGCCTTCTGCCGTGCGCTGCCGGAGCGCGCCGGCGTCGTCGCCGTCACCAACGCGGTCTTCTGCGACGACCGTGAGGCCGGCGCCCCCTTCGTCCGGTTCGCCTTCTGCAAGCGGACGTCGGTGCTGGAGGAGGCGGTGGGGCGGCTGAAGACGCTGGCCGGGTGAGTCACGACGGTACGACCGTATGACGAGAGCCCGGCTCCCCGCGGTGGCGGGGGGGCGGGCTCTCCTCACACGGGGCGGACTATTCGCCGTCCTCGTCCGTCGGCTTCTCCGACTCGTCGACCTCCTGCTCGAGGCCGAGCTGCTCCACGAGCCACCGGTCGAACTCGATGGCGGCCCGGACCCAGCTGACCGTCGAGGAGACGAAGTGCTCCAGGCTGACGCCCATGCCGATCAGCATCTGCGCCTCGCCGATCAGGCGGACCGTGCCGTCGTCGTGGGTGTGGGAGTACACCTTGGGCCACAGGGTGCGCCGGTTCCAGTCGTCGATCGACTCCAGCAGCTGCGGCTTCTCGTCGATCTGGTGGGGCCGGTCGTAGAACGTCCGCACCGAGAAGACCTGCTGGTCACCCTCACCGCGGAACATGAAGTACGTACGGAACTGCTCCCACGGCGCCGCGAGGTCACCCTCGTCGTCGACGACGTACTTCAGCTCCATCTGTTCGAGGAGCTGCTTCACAAGATCCTGATCCGGGACGACGGGGCCCGCCGGTCCTTGCGGCTGCGGCTCGGGCTGCTTGCCCCCGAAGTTCGGAATCGAGGACGGGTCGATGGTCACCGTGAATTTCCCTTCGTACGGATCTGGTCATCCTCCCCCATGCGGGGAGGGGCGTGGCAAGCCCGCCGGGGGCCTGTCAGCCCTGGGCTGACACGATCCGGCCGGACGGGTGGACAGGCCGCGGACACAGCCTGCGGACAGAGGGCGGGCAGAGGGTGGGCAGACGACGGAAAGGCAGCGGGAAGGCAGCGGGCGAAGGCGGCGGCCACGGAACTCGGCGGCCCGCCACCCACCAGGGGTGACGGGCCGGACGGCCGTGCGTCGCACCGGTCCTACAGCGTCTTGCCGCTCGCCGGTCCCACGATCAGGTCGTCGCCGAAGCGGTCCACGCGGACCGTGTCGCCGTCCTTGATCTCGCCGGAGAGGATCTCCCGGGCGAGCCGGTCGCCGATCGCGGTCTGCACGAGGCGGCGCAGCGGCCGGGCGCCGTACGCCGGGTCGTTGCCCTCCTCCGCCAGCCAGGCCAGCGCCTCGTCGGTGACCTCCAGCGTGAGCCGGCGCTCGGCGAGGCGCCGGGCCAGGGCGCCGATCTGCAGCCGCGCGATCCGGCTCAGCTCCTCCTTGGACAGTGCCGAGAAGACGACCAGGTCGTCCAGCCGGTTGAGGAACTCCGGCTTGAAGGACGCCCGGACCACCTCCAGGACCTGCTGCTTCTTCTCCGCCTCGCCGGTCGTCGGGTCGACCAGGTACTGACTGCCGAGGTTGGAGGTGAGGACCAGGATGGTGTTGCGGAAGTCGACGGTGCGGCCCTGGCCGTCGGTGAGGCGCCCGTCGTCCAGCACCTGGAGCAGGATGTCGAAGACCTCGGGGTGCGCCTTCTCGACCTCGTCGAGCAGCACGACGGTGTACGGACGCCGCCGCACGGCCTCGGTCAGCTGACCGCCCTCCTCGTACCCGACGTATCCGGGCGGGGCACCGACCAGCCGGGCGACGCTGTGCTTCTCGCTGTACTCCGACATGTCGATACGGACCATGGCCCGCTCGTCGTCGAAGAGGAAGTCGGCGAGCGCCTTGGCCAGCTCGGTCTTGCCGACGCCGGTGGGGCCGAGGAACAGGAACGACCCGGTGGGCCGGTCCGGGTCGGCGATCCCGGCGCGGCTGCGGCGTACGGCGTCGGAGACCGCCCCCACGGCCTCCTTCTGCCCGATGAGCCGCTTGCCCAGCTCGTCCTCCATCCGCAGCAGCTTCTGCGTCTCGCCCTCCAGCAGCCGCCCGGCGGGGATGCCGGTCCAGGAGGCGACGACGTCCGCGATGTCGTCGGCGCCGACCTCCTCCTTGACCATGGTGTCCTTCGCGACCTCTTCCTCGGCCTCCGAGGCGGCCTCCAGGTCGCGCTCCAGGGTCGGGATCTCGCCGTACAGGAGCTTGGAGGCGGTGTCGAAGTCGCCGTCGCGCTGGGCGCGTTCGGCCTGCCCGCGCAGTTCGTCGAGCTTCTCCTTCAGCTCACCGACGCGGTTGAGGGACTGCTTCTCCTTCTCCCAGCGTGCGGTGAGGCCGCGCAGCTCCTCCTCCTTGTCGGCGAGGTCGCGGCGCAGTCGCTCCAGGCGCTCGAGCGACGCGGCGTCGGTCTCCTTGCCGATCGCCAGCTCCTCCATCTTGAGCCGGTCGACGGCGCGCTGGAGTTCGTCGATCTCGACGGGCGACGAGTCGATCTCCATGCGCAGCCGCGAGGCGGCCTCGTCGACGAGGTCGATGGCCTTGTCGGGCAGGAAACGGGAGGTGATGTACCGGTCGGACAGCGTCGCTGCGGCCACCAGCGCGCTGTCCGCGATCTGCACCTTGTGGTGCGCCTCGTAGCGCCCCTTGAGCCCGCGCAGGATCGCGATGGAGTCCTCGACGGTCGGCTCGGCGACCAGCACCTGCTGGAAGCGCCGCTCCAGCGCCGGGTCCTTCTCGATCCGCTCCCGGTACTCGTCGAGCGTGGTCGCGCCGACCATGCGCAGCTCTCCGCGGGCGAGCATGGGCTTGAGCATGTTCCCGGCGTCCATGGCGGAGTCGCCGCCGGCCCCGGCCCCCACGACGGTGTGCAGCTCGTCGATGAAGGTGATGATCTGCCCGTCGGAGTCCTTGATCTCGGCGAGGACGGTCTTCAGCCGCTCCTCGAACTCGCCCCGGTACTTGGCGCCGGCGACCATCGCGCCGAGGTCCAGCGCGACCAGCCGCTTGTTCTTGAGCGACTCGGGCACGTCCCCCTTGACGATGCGCTGGGCGAGCCCCTCGACGACGGCGGTCTTGCCGACACCGGGCTCGCCGATGAGGACGGGGTTGTTCTTGGTACGGCGGGAGAGCACCTGCACGACGCGCCGGATCTCCTGGTCCCGCCCGATGACGGGATCGAGTTTGCCCTCCCGGGCGGCGGCGGTGAAGTCGGTGCCGAACTTCTCCAGCGCCTTGTACTGACCCTCGGGGTCGGCGGTGGTCACTCGACGCCCTCCCCTGGCCTTGCGGAAGGCCTCTTGCAACTTCTTCGCACTGGCACCCTGCCCCTCCAGTACCTCACCGGCCGCGCCGCCCTTCGCGGCGATGCCGAGGAGCAGGTGCTCGGTGGAGAGGTACTCGTCCCCGAGATCCTTGGCGCGGGCCTGGGCGTCGGCGACCACCGCGAGCATCTCACGGCTGGGCTGCGGCGGCGCGACCGTGGACCCGGTCACGCTGGGCAGTCCGGCGACGATGCGCTCGGCTCCGGCGCGTACGACGGCGAGGTCGGCCTCCACGGCGGCGAGCAGATCGGTGATGTTCTCGTTGTCCTGACCCTGGAGCAGGGCCAGGAGCAGGTGGGCGGGGGTGAGGTCGGCGTTCCCCTCGGTCACGGCCCGGTTGCTGGCCGCGTTGATGGCGTCCCGGCTCCGGTTGGTCAGCTCGGCGTCCACGTTCTGGCTTCCCTCCTCGCGTCGGCCGTCGGCGGTCGGCCGTGTCTCCCAGTGCTGACTCAGGCAACGTACACAAAGTTGAGTCTATTCCACTCAAGGAAGAAACGCGGGCATGGCTTCCCCCCGCGCGGCCACCGCGCTCCCCTCTGTGGGTGCCCACGCGGCGCGAGAGGATTTCCAGCCAGCCGACGGCAGGGGGATACCCCGAAATGTCACCGCAAACGACAGCGGCGTCACCGTGTTCAGGTCACGGTGACGCCGCTGCCGGGGGGAAGCACCTGAGCGATTTGTTACGACGGGGGAATCGCGTCAGGCACTGCGGGGGGTGGCCGAGATGGTCCTCACTTCGGGGACTTCCGGCTGCACGAGCCGGTGGTCCCGCTGGTCCAGGTTCACAAAGATCATTCCGTACCGGATGGCGCACCGCACGGGCTGCGGCGCCCCTCGGGGCCGTCGCAGGCACCGGTAGGCGCGCACGTCGCCGTCCTCGTCCAGCGTGACGACGACCGGCTCGCCGAAGACGGTCACCATCAGGGAGTCACCGGCGTGGGGGATCGCGGTGACCAGGTCGATGAAGTGCCAGCCGGAGCGGTAGGCGGTGGCCATCTCGCGCCGGAAGGAGCGGTCGTCGGGTGGTGTGGTCATGTTGATCAGTCCCACTTGCTGTCCGCCGGGAGATTGACTGCCTCGTCACCGACCGCGACGGCGGGCGCAATCTCGACCCCAACAACCGCACGGTGCGCGTCGCTCTTCGCACCGGAGAGGCCAGCCAGAGTCCCGAAGGCCACAACGGCGGAGACGGCGACAACAAGCACCGAGCGAAGCATTTTCTTACGCATAGTCGGCTTCGTCCTCACTTGAAGATCCCCTCTATCCCCCGTCGGATAAGACGATGGCTCATTCAGGCACGTCATGGCCACACAATCGGTGCATCATGTTCCTGCACGTTCAGGACCCTGGGGGGTGGAGAATTGATATCAAATGGGACCAAAGCGACACATCCCCATTCGGTCACCGAGCTCTGCGAGGACGGAAGCCGCCTCTACGCGGGGGCTCTGCGGACAGGACGAATACTGCGGACGGATGCCGATTCCGCTCCGTGTCTGATGGAGTTCGCGCTGCTTCATCCCGATCCTGACGATGCACAATGGTTGCGTCCTGTGCCTCCGGTGATCGCCCTGGCACAGCGGCTCAACCCCATCGAGCGCGAGATCACCGAGCATCGACGGCTGTCGATCGCACTCGCCGAAGCCTTCGAGCCGTTCATGGCTCTCGGCGTGCAGGCCACCGCCCCGACCCACTCCATCAGCGTGCTGGAGGGCCTGGACCGCATCAACGCGGCGCTTGACCTGGCCACGGCCCAGTGCCAGACCGAAATGCTCACCGTTCAGCCGAGTGGCAGCGCCCGTAGCGCCGAGAACCGCCTGCTGGAAGCATTGGAGCGCGACAAACCGCTGATCGAGCGAGGGGTGAGCATCCGAACCCTCTATCAACACACCGCGCGGTACAACCCCGAGCGACTCGCCTACGTCAACCAGTTCGCGAAGGGCAAGGTCGAGCACCGCACCATCGACGAACTCGTCGAGCGCCTCATCATCTGTGACGAGGCCGTCGCCTTCATCCCCATCCGTGAGGACCGGCAGGTCGCCCTGGAGATCCGTCACCCAGGCCTTGTCCGCTACCTGATCAAGGTGTTCGAGTTCATCTGGAGCCGAGCAGTTCCGCTGACCGCCGGAGCCCCGTACGAAACGGCCCCCGACGGCATCACCAACATCCAGCACTCGATCGCCAAGCTCCTGGTGGAGGGCCACGTGGACGAGGCCATAGCCCGCCGTCTCGGCATGAACGTGCGCACCTGCCGAGCGCACATCGCGAAACTGGCGGCGGTACTCGGCAGCGGCAGCCGTGCCCAACTCGGCTATCTCATAGCCCA
Source organism: Streptomyces sp. NPDC017890 (assembly GCF_044328675.1). Taxonomy (NCBI): domain Bacteria; kingdom Bacillati; phylum Actinomycetota; class Actinomycetes; order Kitasatosporales; family Streptomycetaceae; genus Streptomyces; species Streptomyces sp. NPDC017890. Next base: position 115,966 of record NZ_JBIRHU010000009.1, on the reverse strand, counting down.
GTCGGGGATCTTGGAGCAGGAGTCCCCAAGGCTGGGAGGAGAGATCCGCTCATGACCGACAGGACGCACCGGCACGGGGATGGCATCACCCCCCGCCAACGCGCCATAGCCGCCCTTCTCATCGAAGGCCACACCGACACCGACATCGCCGACCGCCTCGGCATGAACGTCCGCACCGCCCGCGTCCACATCGCCAAACTCGCCGCCACCCTCGGCAGCGAAAGCCGGGCACAGCTCGGCTACCTCATCGCGGAGTCAGAAATGCTCAAGCAAGGGGATGCCGCGCAGTGACGGTGCCGCATGCCGTCCATGGGCCGGAGGAACTCTGCACCCAGGGCACGCGGGTGTATCAACGCGCCCTCCAAGAGGGGCACGTGACCCAGCAGGACATCGATGCAGCGCCCTGCCTGATCGACTACGGTCTCCTGCACCCGGTGCTCGACGACCCCAGCAGACTCGAACCCGTCTCCCCGGTCACGGCACTGCACCGGCTGCTGCGCACTTCAGGGCAGCACATCGCCGGCCAACGGCGCCGCGAGGCACAGTTGATCGACACCTTCAACACGCTCATACAGGCCGGAACCCATCCGGGGACGGCTGAGGAGACCCCGACTCTGAGGCTTCTCAGCGGCAAGGAACGCATCGGCCAGGCCATCGGCGAGTCGATGGCCTGCGCCTCGGAGCAAGTTCTGTCCGTTCAACCACACGACGGTCTGGTCAAGCCACCCTTTCACCACCATGAAGCCGCCATGGAACGGGACCAGGAGTTCCTCGACCGCGGCGGCCGCATACGTGCTCTCTACCAGCACACCGTCCGCAACGCCCCGTACGTCCTCGCACGTTACGAGCAACTGGCAGGTGACGTGGAGGCCCGCACCCTTGATGAGATCACCGAACGCCTCATCGTCGTGGACCGCACGGTCGCCTTCATCCCCGCCAGCGCCGATCGCTCTCTCGCCCTCGAAGTCCGCCACCCCGCACTGATCTCCCATTTCGTCACGGTCTTCGACCGTCTCTGGCGCCTGGCCACACCCATGCACCCCAAGACCGTCCAACGCCAGTCGCTGGGCGGCATCACCCCCCGCCAACGCGCCATAGCCGCCCTTCTCATCGAAGGCCACACCGACACCGACATCGCCGACCGCCTCGGCATGAACGTCCGCACCGCCCGCGTCCACATCGCCAAACTCGCCGCCACCCTCGGCAGCGAAAGCCGGGCACAGCTCGGCTACCTCATCGGGCAGTCGGGGATTCTGGACCAGGAACCCTGACGGGGGCGGACGGCGCCGTGCCGCGCGGGGAGCCGTCCAGGCCCGCCTGGGCGATGCGCACCCCCAACTGCGTGCGGCTGGTCGCGCCCAGGGTCTCCGACAGGCGGGCGATGTGGGCGCGGGCCGTGCGGACGCTTATCCCCAGGCGCTCCGCGATCACCGCGTCCTGGTGGCCCTCCGCCAGGAGCGCCGCAATGGACTGCTCGCGGTGGGAGATGCCCTCGATGCCGGTGTCCGGGAGCGGGGCGGTCAAGGGGATCGCCAGGCGCCACAGGCGTTCGAAGACGGTGACCAGGTAGGCGACCAGGGCGGGGTGGCGTAGCTCCAGGGCCACCGTGCGCTCGGTGTTGGCGGGGATGAAGGCCACCGTGCGGTCGAAGAGGATGAGGCGGTCGATGACCTCGTCGAGGGTGCGGGCCTCCACCGTGTCGCCCATCAGCTCCAGGTAGTTGAGCAGGCCCTGCCCGTGCCGGGCGACGTGCGTGTACAGGTCCCGCATCCGCACCCCGCGCCCGCGCAACGCCAGCGCCCGGTGCAGCCCTTCCGACAGCTCGTGCTCCCGCCGGATGCCGCCGGGCTGGACGGTGAGCACCTCCGTCGTGCACGCCTGCGTCGCCTCGTCCATCGCCGCCTGGATGCGGGCCAGGCCGTCGAGGACCCGGATCGCCGTGCCCTCGGCACCGGCCACCGTCCGGATCTGCCGGCCGAGGCCCGCGTACCACTCGAAGGCCTCCACCGCGGAACCCACCCGCCGCTGACTGGCGCTGACCTCGTCGTGGACCCCGCGCAGCAGGCGGGTCATGACCTCCTGCGGTGAGGTCGGCACCAGCCAGTCCATGTCGTCGGGGTCGGGGTGCAGCAGGGCCAGTTCCAGGAGGCAGGGGACCGGCTCGGCGTCCCGGCGGGGCAGCCGGCCGCGTCGTACGGCCCGGGAGTACACGCGGTCCCCGGCCGCGCACAGCCGGTCGGCACCGTGTGGATGCTCATCCGCCCCGTGCCCGGCCATCACCCATCCCACCCCCGGTTCCGGCTCTTTCCGCAGCGCAACTATGCGCGGCCGGGCCCGGGTCCGCAACACGGCTCGACAGGCGGCGACGGCCGGAAAACACCGGTTGCGGCCGCTATGTCCAGGGCAGCGTACCGGGACCGGCCAGGCCTGCTCGGGATCACCCGGGACTGCTCGGCACTACCGGGACTGCTCGGGACTACTTCAGCCCGATCTCCGCACACGCCTCCGCGTACTTGGCGGTGCAGATGTCGGAGACCTTGTAGAAGCCGTCCGCGACGACGGTCTGCCGGATGTTCTCCTGCGTCAGGACGACGACGGGGACGAGCTGCGCGGGGATGCCCTGGTGGCTGGGGCTGTCGACCTTGTCGCGGGCGAGCGCGTCGAACTGGATGTCCCGGCCCTGGACCCGCGCCACGGCCATCTCCGCGGCGTTCTCGGCCTCCTGCGGGTAGGACTTGTACACGCTCATGTACTGCTCGCCGGTGACGATCCGCTGCACCGCCGCGAGTTCCGCGTCCTGACCGGTGATCGGCGGCAGGTCGGTGACGCCCGCGTCCTCCAGGGCCTTGATGATGCCGCCCGCCATGCTGTCGTTGGCGGAGTAGACGCCCGCGATGTTCTTCTTGCCGATCTTCTCGATCGCCTCGATCATGTTCACCTCGGCGTTCTGCGCCTTCCAGTCCTTGGTGTCGAAGGACTGGGCGATCGTCACTTTGCCGTTCAGCTGGGACAGCGCCCCCGCCTTGAACTGCTTGGCGTTCGGGTCAGTGGGCGAGCCGTTCATCATGACGATCTTGGCGGAGCTGTCCGCGTCGTTGCCGAGCGCCTCGATGAGCGAGCGCCCCTGGACCTCGCCGACCAGCTCGTTGTCGAAGGAGATGTAGGCGTCGATCGGGCCCTCCGCCAGCCGGTCGTAGGCGATGACCGGGATACCGGCGTCCTTGGCCTTCTGCACGCTGTCCCCGACGGACTTCGCGTCGACCGCGTCGAGGACGATCACGTCGACCTTGTCGTCGATCATCTGCTGCATCTGGGCGGCCTGCTTCGAGGGGCTCGCCTCGGCGTTGGCGTACTTGACGTTGCCCTCGTCACGCGTGAGCTCGGCGATCTTCGCCTTGAAGAAGGGGTAGTCGAACTGCTCGTAGCGCGTGTTCTCCGTCTCCGGAAGCAGCAGTCCCACAGTGATGTCGTTGCCCTTGGCCGGGCTCGCCTCGTCACTGCTCTCCGACGCGCCCAGCACACCGCAGGCGGCCAGCGAAATGGTCATCATGGACGCGGCCACGGATATGGCGACACGACGGGCACGGCTGTTCACTGCGCTTACCTTCCGACACACGGGTGTTGTGGTGACCCAGGTGAGGGAAGCCAACGCTGTCTTCACGAAATCGTCAAGAAGTACTAGACCAATGAGACAGCACCGTTGTGAACAGGCCCGGAGGTTCGGTCGAACCTCCGGGCCTGCTGTCGCCCTTCTGCCTTGTGCGGCCGGTCAGTCCGGGGACTGACCGCGCCGCTTCGGGCGCCACACCACCAGAGCGCTGGTCTGCTGTACCTCTTGGTACGGGACCAGGTCCCGGCGGTACGAGGCGTGCACCGCCGCTTCGCGCTGGCGCATCGCCGTCGCCGCGCCGTCGAGGGCGTCCTGCAGCTCCGCCATTCGGGCCTGGAGCGCGGCGACCTGGTTCTCCAGTTCGATGATGCGCTTGATTCCGGCCAGGTTGATTCCCTCGTCCTGCGACAACTGCTGCACCGTGCGGAGCAGTTCGATGTCGCGGGCCGAGTAGCGCCGGCCGCGGCCGGCCGTGCGGTCCGGGGAGACCAGGCCGAGGCGGTCGTACTGACGCAGGGTCTGCGGGTGCAGGCCGGAAAGCTGGGCCGCCACCGAGATGACGTAGACCGGGGTGTCCTCGGTCAGTTCATACGGATTGCGTCGACGACCGTCCATCTCCGTCAAGCTCCCTTCGCGGCCTGGAACAGCTCCGCCCGCGGATCCTCGTCCGCGGTCGCCTCGCGATACGCCTCCAGCGCATCACGAGCCTTCCCCGTCAGGTCCTTCGGAACACTCACCTCGACGGTGACCAGAAGGTCACCGCGGGTGCCGTCCTTGCGGACCGCGCCCTTGCCCCTCGCGCGCATGGTGCGTCCGCCCGGGGTGCCCGCCGGCAGCTTCAGCGTGACGGACGGGCCGCCCAGGGTCGGGACCCGGACCTCGCCGCCGAGCGCCGCCTCGGCGTAGGTGACCGGGACGGTGACGGTGAGGTTGTCGCCCTTGCGGCCGAAGACGGGGTGTTCCTTGACGTGCACGACCACGTACAGGTCGCCCGCCGGGCCGCCCCGCTCACCCGGTGTGCCCTTGCCGCGCAGCCGGATGCGCTGCCCGTCCGACACCCCGGCCGGGATGCGGACCTGCATCGTCCGGGAGGACTTGGCGCGTCCGGAGCCCTTGCATACGTCGCAGGGGTCCTCGGCGATCAGGCCGCGGCCCTTGCAGTCCGGGCACGGGTCGGTGAGCGAGAAGCCACCGCCCGAGCCCCGGGCGACCTGTCCGGTGCCGACACAGGTCGGGCACACGCGCGGCGTGCCGTTCTTGTCGCCGGTGCCCGAACAGGCCTTGCAGGGTGACTGCGAGGACATCCGCAGCGGGACCGTCGCGCCCTCGATGGCCTCCGTGAAGCTGAGGGTGACCTCGGACTCGATGTCCTGGCCGCGCCGCGGCTGGGTCCGCGTGCCGGTGCCGGGGCCGCCGGCACCGGTGCGGTTGAACAAGCCCCCGAAGACGTCGCCGAGCCCGCCGCCGAAGCCGCCGGCTCCGCCCTGGCCCCCCCCGCCCTGGGCGCCGCCTCCGAAGAGGTCGCCCAGGTCGAAGTTGAAGGTGCCGCCGCCGCCCGCGCCCGGCCCCGGACGGAAACCGCCGTTGCCGAAGAGGCTGCGGGCCTCGTCGTACTCCTTGCGCTTCTTGGGGTCACCGAGGATGTCGTTCGCCTCGGAGATCTCCTTGAAGCGCTCCTCCGCCCTGGCGTTTCCCTTGTTGGCGTCCGGGTGGTACTCGCGGGCGAGCTTCCGGTACGCCTTCTTGATCTCGGCCTCGGTGGCGTCCTTGGGGACGCCGAGGACCTTGTAGTAGTCCTTCTCGATGAAGTCCTTGGTGCTCATCCCCGACGTCCCTCCTCTCTCGTCACTTCAAGCTCAGCCCTCGTCCGGGCCACCGCTCTCCTTGTTCCCGGCGTCTGTGGCGTTCCCCGCGTTCTCCGCGGGGTCGGCCTGTGCCTCGGTGTTCTCCTCGGCCGGCTTGGCCGTCTGCGCGCCCGGCTGCGGCTCGGCCACGGCCACCCGCGCGGGGCGGATGGTGCGCTCGCCGATCCGGTACCCGGGCTGCAGAATCGCCACGCACGTCGTCTCGGTGACGTCCGGTGCGTAGGAGTGCATCAGGGCTTCGTGGATCGTCGGGTCGAAGGGCTCGCCCTCCTTGCCGAACTGCTGGAGGCCCATCTTGGCGATGACCGTCTCCAGCGACTCCGCCACGGACTTGAAGCCGCCGACGAGTTCGCCGTGCTCCCGGGCGCGGCCGATGTCGTCGAGTACGGGAAGCAGCTCGGACAGGAGGTTCGCGACGGCGACCTCCTTGACCGCAACACGGTCCCGCTCGACCCGGCGACGGTAGTTCTGGTATTCGGCCTGGAGTCGCTGGAGGTCCGCCGTGCGCTCGTTCAGCGCCGTGCGTACCTGGTCCAGCTGGGCCACCAGGCCCGCGTTCTCGCTCGCGTCCCCGGCCGGGGCCGCCCCCTCTTCGGAGGCGGCCTTCGGCTCGGCGTCGTCAGGGGTGGCGCCGGAGGGGACGTCGGGCTTCTCCTCGAAACCCGGGGTCTCCTCCGTCACGCGGCACCGTCCTTGCGCTCGTCGTCCACGATCTCGGCGTCGACGACGTCGTCGTCGCCGCCCTTGTCACCGGGGGCACCCGCGCCCGGGGCATCGCCGCCGGCGGCCTGCGCGCCCTGGGCGTCGGCGTACATGGCCTGGCCCAGCTTCTGCGAGACGGCGGCGACCTTCTCCGTGGCGGTGCGGATCTCGGCGCTGTCCTCGCCCTTGAGCTTCTCCTTCAGCTCGGCGACGGCGGACTCGACCTCGGTCTTCACGTCGCCCGGGACCTTGTCCTCGTTGTCCTTGAGGAACTTCTCCGTCTGGTAGACGAGCTGCTCGCCCTGGTTGCGGGACTCGGCGGCCTCGCGGCGGGCGTGGTCCTCCTCCGCGTACTTCTCGGCCTCCTGGCGCATCCGGTCGACCTCGTCCTTCGGCAGCGAGGAGCCGCCGGTGACGGTCATCTTCTGCTCCTTGCCGGTGCCGAGGTCCTTCGCCGTGACGTGCATGATGCCGTTGGCGTCGATGTCGAAGGCGACCTCGATCTGCGGGACGCCGCGGGGCGCCGGCGGCAGACCGGTCAGCTCGAACATGCCGAGCTTCTTGTTGTACGCAGCGATCTCGCGCTCGCCCTGGTAGACCTGGATCTGCACGGAGGGCTGGTTGTCCTCGGCGGTGGTGAAGATCTCCGAACGCTTCGTCGGGATCGTCGTGTTCCGCTCGATCAGCTTGGTCATGATGCCGCCCTTGGTCTCGATACCGAGGGACAGCGGGGTGACGTCGAGGAGCAGGACGTCCTTGACCTCGCCCTTGAGGACACCGGCCTGCAGGGCGGCGCCGATGGCGACGACCTCGTCCGGGTTGACGCCCTTGTTGGCGTCCTTGCCGCCGGTGAGCTCCTTGACGAGCTCGGCGACGGCGGGCATACGGGTGGAGCCACCGACGAGAACGACGTGGTCGATCTCGGACAGCTGGATGCCGGCGTCCTTGATGACGTTGTGGAACGGCGTCTTGCAGCGCTCCAGCAGGTCGGACGTCAGCTGCTGGAACTGGGCCCGGGTGAGCTTCTCGTCCAGGTGCAGCGGGCCCTCGGCGGACGCCGTGATGTAGGGCAGGTTGATCGAGGTCTCGGTGGACGAGGACAGCTCGATCTTGGCCTTCTCGGCGGCCTCGCGCAGGCGCTGGAGGGCCATCTTGTCCTTGCCCAGGTCCACGCCGTGGCCGGACTGGAACTGCTTGACCAGGTAGTCGACGACGCGCTGGTCCCAGTCGTCACCACCGAGGTTGTTGTCACCGTTGGTGGCCTTCACCTCGACGACGCCGTCGCCGATCTCCAGCAGCGAGACGTCGAACGTACCGCCACCGAGGTCGAAGACCAGGATGACCTGCTCGTCCTTGTCCAGGCCGTACGCCAGCGCGGCGGCGGTCGGCTCGTTGACGATGCGCAGGACGTTGAGGCCCGCGATCTCACCGGCCTCCTTGGTGGCCTGGCGCTCGGCGTCGTTGAAGTACGCCGGGACGGTGATGACCGCGTCGGTCACCTTCTCGCCCAGGTAGGACTCGGCGTCCCGCTTCAGCTTCTGCAGCACGAAGGCGCTGATCTGCTGCGGGTTGAAGTCCTTGCCGTCCAGGTTGACCTTCCAGTCGGTGCCCATGTGGCGCTTGACCGAGCGGATGGTCCTGTCGACGTTCGTGACCGCCTGGCGCTTGGCCACCTCGCCGACCAGCACCTCGCCGTTCTTGGCGAAGGCGACGACGGACGGCGTGGTCCTGGCGCCCTCGGCGTTGGTGATGACGGTGGGCTCGCCGCCCTCCAGAACGCTGACGACGGAGTTAGTCGTGCCCAGGTCGATGCCGACCGCACGTGCCATGGTGAATAACCTCCAGCTGACTTGAGTGGAACAGGCTCAAGTGTGCACGACACCCCTCGCCGGGTCAACAGAGGTGAGTCGAGGTCACTCAACTCTTATCCGTTCCTTACACGCAATGACGCTGTGACCTGCGCGTTCTCGGCGCGCCGTGCCTGACGAACCGGAAAAATCGCGCCCGGACCGCTGCCCGGGAGGACGCACGGGCCGGGGCGCCAGTTGCCTCGGGGAACTCCCGAGGCCGCGCCCGGCGCTCGGGCCGGACCTGCGCCCGGGCCCGCTCCTGCGGCTGCGGCTGCGGCTGCGGCTGCGACCGCGCCTGGTCCCGGGGCCGCTCCGGCGGCCGGGCTTGCACCTGCACCCGGGGCGGCTCCGGCGGCTGGGCCTGCACCTGCACCCGGGGCGGCTCCGGCGGCCGGGCTTGCACCTGCACCCGGGGCGGCTCCGGCGGCCGGGCTTGCACCTGCACCCGGGGCGGCTCCGGCGGCCGGGCTCGCTCCGGGGGGCTGCCCTTGCGTCTGGGCTTGTGCCCGGTTCTGGGGCTGCCCATGCGCCCGGTACTGCTCATGCGCCGAGCACTGCCCATGCGCCCGGTACGGCTCATGCGCCGAGCACTGCCCATGCGCCCGGTACGGCTCATGTGCCTGGTACTGCGCCCTGGCCGGCCCCCGCACCCGCGCCTCGTCTCGCGCCCGGGACCGCCCCCGCCCCCCGCGCCTCGTCTCCCGCCCGGGACTGGCCCCGCCCCCGCGCCTCGCCTCCCGCCCGGGACTGGCCCCGCCCCCGCGCCTCGCCTCCCGCCCGGGACTGCCCCCGCCCCCTCGCCTCGCCTCCCGCCGGGACCGGTCCCCGCCCCCGCGTCTCGTCCTGCGCCGGGGACTGCCCCCGCACCCGCGCCTGCTCCCGCATCTGCCCGTGAAGCTCCGCGCGAGGCCAGTGCGGCGACGTGCGGGCCCGGGTATCCGTCCCCGCCCGTCGCTTCGGCGGCTCGTACACCCGCACCCGCAGCAGCGCCGGCACCCCGGCGACCGCTCCACCCGCCACCCACAGAGCCGCCGCCTCCCCCGCCCAGCCGATGTGCACGAGCACGCCCACGAGCACCCCGCCGGACGCGACCGCTCCGAGGACCACCACCGCACCCTGCGGGGTGAGCCCGAGCCGCCGCAGCCGGTGCGCGAGATGGTCGGGCCCGCCACGCAGCAGGGGCCGCCCGGCCAGCCGGCGCGACAGGAGTACGAGGACGGCGTCGACGCTCGCCAGGGCGGTCAGCGCGAACAGCACCCCCGCGCCGGTCCCGGGCGCATGCCCCGCCCGGGTGAACACGGCCGCCCCGGCGAGCAGGAAGCCCGCGAACAGGGACCCGCACGCCCCGAGCGCGACCCGCGCGGGATGCCGGTTGTGCAGCAGGAACCCGGCCAGGGCGGCGGCCAGCGCGCTCAGCAGTACCGCCAGCCCGTCCATGAGCTCCACCGCGGCGCAGGCGCCGATACCGAAGGCGGTCACCACACCCACCGTGCCGGCCAGCCCGTCGGCGTGGTCGAGCCCCCGGAAAGCGGCGGCGACCAGGGTGATCCAGCCCACGGCGAGCACCCCCAGCGCCGGCCCGGTCTCGCCGTACGGCACCACGAACGCCGCCGCGACGGCCGTACCGGCGACCAGCCACCGCCCCCGCAGCCGCCAGACGTCGGCGGCCAGGCCGAGCGCGCCGACAGCGGTCCCGGCCACGAGCAGCCGGCCGACCCCGGTACCGAGCGGCACGACACCGGCCTGGTCCCCGGCCCACGCGACCAGCCCCGCGACGAGGACGACGGCCACCCCGCCCAGCAGGGGGACGGGCCGTTGCCGCCGCCGGTCGACGAGAGAGAGGCGCAGGGCCGGCCCCCTCAGCAGCGCGGTGAGCAGGGCGGCGAGGAGAAAGGAGGCGATGGCTGCAGCGATCCCGTAGAGCACGGGCACAACCTATGCCGGGAAGAGGCCGAATATCATGATTTGCTATGAATGGCGCGTCCGACTCAGCGAGACGCCGGGCCGGACGCCCGGGCCCCACGATCGGAGCTGCCGCCGGGTCCGCCGGCCGGAGCTGCCACCGGCCCACCGGTCGGAGCCGGCGTCGGCCCGCCGGTCCGCCGGTCTGCTGGTCTGCCGGTCCGCCGGTCCGCCGGTCCGCCGGTCAGGGTTGCCTCAGCGACGCAGATCACCGCACGTCCGGCTACAGTGCGGCGGAGGATGGGGGTAGTCTCAGACCAACTGAATAAGTTACCGCTTAGTAATACGACCCTCGCAACCTCGCAGGCCCGAGGAGCCCCCAAATGCAACTCGCCGCGATCATCGTGTCGCTGGTCCTGATCGTGGTCGGCGTCGCACTGTTCGGCCGCGCCGTCCTGCAGATCTACAACTCCATGCGGCTGGGCCAGCCGGTGCCGGCCGGCACGCGGACCGACGAACCCGTACAGCGCACCATCACCGTGGTCAGGGAGTTCCTCGGCCACACCCGGATGAACCGCTGGGGCGTCGTCGGGGTGGCGCACTGGTTCGTGGCGGTGGGCTTCTTCTCCCTGCTGCTGACGATCGTCAACGCGATCGGCCAGCTGTTCGAGGCCGACTGGATCCTGCCGGTCATCGGCGACTGGGCGCCGTACAACGTCTTCGTCGAGTTCATCGGCACCATGACGGTGCTCGGCATCCTGGTCCTGATCGGGATCCGCCAGCTGAGCAAGCCGAACAAGCCGGGCCGCAAGTCCCGCTTCGCCGGTTCCAACTTCGGCCAGGCGTACTTCGTCGAGGCCGTCATCCTCATCGTCGGCGTCTGCATCTTCATGCTGCACGCCCTGGAGGGCGCCCTCCACCACGTGGACGGCTACGAGGCCTCGTTCTTCATCTCGTACCCGGTCGTCTCCGCGCTCCAGGACCTGGACGTCTCCACGCTCCAGAACCTCGTCTACCTCTTCGCCGGCCTGAAGATCGCGACCTCCTTCATCTGGATGATCACGGTCGCGCTGAAGACCGACATGGGCGTGGCATGGCACCGCTTCCTGGCCTTCCCGAACATCTGGTTCAAGCGCGACGCGAAGGGCGGCACCGCGCTGGGCGAGCTGCTGCCGATGACGTCCGGCGGCAAGCAGATCGACTTCACCGACCCCGGCGACGACGACGTCTTCGGCGTCTCCCAGGTCGAGCACTTCTCCTGGAAGGGCCTGCTCGACTTCTCGACCTGCACCGAGTGCGGCCGCTGCCAGTCGCAGTGCCCCGCCTGGAACACGGGCAAGCCCCTCTCCCCCAAGCTCCTGATCATGTCCCTGCGCGACCACGCGCACGCCAAGGCCCCCTACCTGCTGGCCGGTGGCGGCAAGACGGCGGAGGGCGAGGAGAAGGCGTCCGAGGAGCAGCTGAAAGACGTGCCCGCGGCCGCCCTCGCCGAGGCCGAGCGCCCGCTGGTCGGCACCCTCGAGGAGAACGGCGTCATCGACCCGGACGTCCTGTGGTCCTGCACCACCTGCGGCGCCTGCGTCGAGCAGTGCCCGGTCGACATCGAGCACGTCGACCACATCGTCGACATGCGCCGCTACCAGGTGATGATCGAGTCGGCGTTCCCGTCCGAGGCGGGCACGATGCTCAAGAACCTGGAGAAGAAGGGCAACCCCTGGGGCCTGGCGAAGAAGCAGCGCCTGGAGTGGCTCAAGGAGCTGGACTTCGAGGTCCCGGTCGTCGGCAAGGACATCGAGGACCTCACCGAGGTCGAGTACCTGTACTGGGTCGGCTGCGCCGGTGCCCTGGAGGACCGCGCCAAGAAGACCACCAAGGCGTTCGCCGAGCTCCTCCACATCGCGGGCGTCAAGTTCGCCATCATGGGCGGCGACGAGAAGTGCACCGGCGACTCGGCACGGCGCCTGGGCAACGAGCCGTTGTTCCAGGAGCTGGGCATGGAGAACGTCATGTCCCTCAACGCCGCCTTCGGCGAGGAGATGGACGACGACGGCAAGGTCACCGAGGAGTCGCGCAAGCCCAAGTCGGCGAAGAAGATCGTCGCCACCTGCCCGCACTGCCTCAACACCCTCGGCAACGAGTACCCGCAGCTCGGCGGCGACTACGAGGTCATCCACCACACCCAGCTGCTCCAGCACCTCGTCGACGAGGGCAAGCTGCTCCCGGTGACCCCGGTCGAGGGCATCATCACGTACCACGACCCCTGCTACCTGGGCCGGCACAACAAGATCTACACGCCGCCGCGCGAGATCATCGCCGCCGTCCCGGGCGTCCGCAACGAGGAGATGCACCGCCACAAGGAACGCGGATTCTGCTGCGGCGCCGGCGGCGCGCGGATGTGGATGGAGGAGCGGATCGGCAAGCGCATCAACAACGAGCGCGTCGACGAGGCCCTGTCGGTCAACCCCGACATCGTCTCCACGGCCTGCCCGTTCTGCCTGGTGATGCTCACCGACTCGGTCAACGGCAAGAAGAACGACGGCAAGGCCAAGGAGTCCATCCAGGTCGTCGACGTCGCCCAGCTCCTGCTGGACTCCGTCAGGGCCCCGGCCGACCCGGCGGGCGAGCCGGAGCCGGAGAGCGAGCCGACACCGGAGCCGGTGAAGTAACCGGCCCGCGCCTCTCCCCCTCGCCGCCGCCCCCAGGTCCCGTCCGGACCTGGGGGCGGCGCCGTACGTCGGACACACGCGTCATCGCCCGCACGCGCCCGCCGCCGCCACGGCTCAGGGAGCACCCGGGCGGCTCTCGGGGAGTCCTCGGGAAGTCCTCGAGGACTCCCCGAGGAGTCCTGGGGGAATCCTCGGGGAACACCCGTAAGGGATGTCACAGCTCGGCCGCAAAGGCCGCCCGGAAAGGCCGGGCCCGGCACGTCACTCTCCGGGACCAGGTACGTTCGAAGGCGTGGCTGGATTCAGGATCGGACGCGGCCGGGACAACGGCGCTCCTCACGCGCGACCGCAGAACCCTCCGTACGGACAGCAGGCGCCCCAGGGACCGTCGTACGGCGGTCCCGCGACGCCTCGACAGCCGTACCCGCAGCAGCCGTACGGGGGTGGCGGCCCCGCCCCCGGCGGCTCACCGTGGCCACAGCCGCACGGCGGTGGCCACGGTGAGCCGGAGTACTTCGGCGACGGCGGCCCCCACCACCCGCAGGGCGGCCAGGCCCCGTACGACCCGTACGCGGCCAACAACCCGGGCCACACCCAGGCGTTCACGGTCGGCGACGACCCCTACAACCAGGGCGAGACCTACCGCGCCGGCTCCGCCCCGCCACCCGGCCCGGTCGGTCCCCGACTGCACTGGAAGGCCCTGCTGAGGGGTGTCGTCCTCGCCCCCGACCGGACCTTCCTCCAGATGCGGGACTACGCGATGTGGGTCCCGGCGCTCATCGTGACGTTCCTCTACGGCCTGCTGGCGGTCTTCGGCTTCGACGGCGCCCGCGAGGAGGCGATCAACGCCACCCTCTCGAACGCGATCCCGATCGTCCTGACCACGGCCGTGGCGATGGTGCTGAGCGCGTTCGTCCTGGGCGTGGTCACCCACACCCTGGCCCGCCAGCTGGGCGGCGACGGCGCGTGGCAGCCCACGGTCGGCCTCTCCATGCTGATCATGTCGCTCACGGACGCGCCGCGCCTGGTCGTCGCGATGTTCGCCGGCGGTGACGCGCCCTTCGTCCAGATCCTCGGCTGGGCCACCTGGGTCGCGGCCGGCGCCCTGCTGACCCTGATGGTGGGCCGCTCCCACGACCTGCCCTGGCCGAAGGCGCTCGGCGCGTCCGCGATCCAGCTGATCGCGCTGCTGTCGATCGTGAAGCTGGGCACGTTCTGACGCCTGGCACGTTCTGGCGTCTGACAGACACGTGAGGGGCCCCCGGCGCGCTGCCGGGGGCCCCTCCGCGCGCGTCCCTGACCTCGGGGGTCAGGCGTCGAGCACCTGCCCGGCCCGCCGCACGACGGGCTCCTGGACCGACCACGGGAAGTTGATCCAGTCGTCGGTCCGCTTCCACACGTACTCGCACTGGACGAGCGAGTGGGACTTCTCATAGATCACGGCGCTGCGGACCTCGGCGACGGTGTCCAGGCAGAAGTCCCGCACCAGCTTGAGCGTCTTGCCGGTGTCGGCGACGTCGTCGGTGATGAGGACCTTCTTCCGGGAGAAGTCGACGACGTTGGGCACGGGCGCGAGCATGACCGGCATCTCGAGCGTGGTGCCGACGCCGGTGTAGAACTCGACGTTCACGAGGTGGATGTTCTTGCAGTCGAGGGCGTAGGCCAGCCCACCCGCCACGAAGACCCCGCCACGCGCGATGGAGAGCACTATGTCGGGCTCGTACCCGTCGTCGGCGACGGCCTGCGCGAGCTCGCGCACGGCGACGCCGAACTGCTCGTAGGTCAGATTCTCCCGAACATCACTCATGCGCGCGTCCCGCCTGCGTTCTCGCTGCTCATACCTGGGTCCGATGGAAGTTGATGAAGGACCGCGAGGCCGTCGGCCCCCGCTGCCCCTGGTAACGGGACCCGTACCGCTCGCTCCCGTACGGGTGCTCGGCCGGCGACGTGAGCCGGAACATGCACAGCTGCCCGATCTTCATCCCCGGCCACAGCTTGATGGGCAGGGTCGCGAGATTGCTGAGCTCGAGCGTCACGTGTCCGGAGAACCCGGGGTCGATGAACCCGGCGGTGGAGTGCGTGACGAGCCCGAGCCGCCCGAGCGAGCTCTTTCCCTCCAGCCGGGAGGCGAGATCGTCGGGCAGTGAGACGACCTCGTACGTGCTGGCCAGCACGAACTCCCCGGGGTGCAGGATGAACGGCTCGTCCCCCTCCGGCTCCACGAGCCGGGTCAGATCCGCCTGCTCGACGGAGGGGTCGATGTGCGGGTACCGGTGATTCTCGAACACCCGGAAGTAGCGGTCTAGGCGCACGTCGATACTCGACGGCTGCACCATGGAGTCGTCGAAAGGATCGATGCGGACCCGCCCGGAATCGATCTCGGCCCGGATGTCCTTGTCTGAGAGAAGCACGCACCGAGGATACGCAAGGCGCGCGGAGCAGCGACAATCGCCGCCGCACCGCGCGCCCGGTCCTACTGGGTCCTGCTGGGGGTGGTCTCCCTGACGGGAGTCCGGCTACCGCTTCCCGGAACCCACCGGCACGGCACTCCGCAGCCGCGCACACCGCGGACATCGGACGAGCCGACCGGGGCCGAGTCGCTCGGCCTGCTGCATCGGGAACGAGGCGGCGGTGAACACGTGCCCATCGGCACAGCGGAGGACGGTGCGATCCATCAAGTCCTTCAAGTCCCTTCCCCAAGAGCCGCGTCTGGCTGACTACCCTGACGACAAAAGCCACAGTACGGGATCAAAGAGACGTCACTCCAGGCGGCACTCCGGCCCCTCCCGGCCCCACTCCCAGCCCCCCACCGTACGCCCCAACTCCGGTCCCCCGCAGCCGCATCACCCCGCCGAAACGCCCGCCGGCCCCACGGCGCGAACACCTGGGGCCGGCGATGAGGTAGAGTGAGCGAGCGTCCAGGCACCGACCACGGTCGGCGTCTTACGCGGGTGTAGTTTAGTGGTAGAACATCAGCTTCCCAAGCTGAGAGTGCGAGTTCGATTCTCGTCACCCGCTCCACGAAGAAGGCCCAGGTCATCGACCCGGGCCTTTCTGCTGTTCTCGGCGATCACCCGCCGCGTGCCAGATTCGTGCCAGAAGGCTTGTCCGACACCTTCCCGGCTGCGGCGGCGCGCGCCTTCCGCACGGTGGCGTCGAGGCCGGCCGCGACCTCCTGCTGTCGCTCGTCGTCGGAGTGCTGATGGATCAGCGCCGCCTTCTCCGAGGACTGGCCCGCGCGGACCATCGTGTCCTTGAGGGTGGCACCGGCGCCTGCACCCGGTGCTGCGCTGTGGGGGTCGTGGGCGGCGTATCGGGTCGTACCCGCGTGTCCACATCGAGGACGGCGGCCGGGCGGTGGTCTCGCAGGCCGGGGGCGTGCTGCTGGTCGAGACCGTCCGCAAGGCCGGTCTCGACACCGCGATATCCGCGGCGCTGACGCCGTGGCGGAAGCCGCGGGCTGTCCACGATCCGGGGAAGATCCTGCTGGACGTCGCACTGGCGGTGGCGCTGGGGGGAAGACTGCCTCGCCGATGTCGGCATGCCGCGGGCCGAGCCGGCCGTGTTCGGGGCGGTCGCCTCCGACCCGACGGTCTCCCGCCTGATCGACTCCCTCGCCTCTTCCGGCGACCGAGCTCTGCAGGTCATCCGTTCCGCGCGGGCCGAAGTCCGCGGAAACGCCAGGCGCTACTACCGGAGCCAGAAGACCGGACGGTAGCGCCGCAAGTCTCCGTTCGGCCGTCCGCGCCTGTAGAGGAGTCACAACTGCCGGCACGGGCAACAGAACGTTCGCATGGCTGATGAGAGGCAACCGCGAGCCGAGTTCTGCGCAGAACGCCGGACAAGCGAACGCAGTACGCTGAGTCGCGCGGGACCAGGCCCGCCGCACAGTGTCCGGGAGGCGTGTCATGACTGCCGAGATGGTGGCCCCGGCGTGGATGCACGAGCAGATCACGGCGGAGGAGTACGAGTCGTGGTCCGAGGAGCAGTGCGCCGGCATCGAGATCGTGGATGGAATGGTCGTCGTGAGTCCCAGCGCGTCCAAGCGGCACAATCGGCTGGCCCGGCTCCTGGCGAATGCCCTGGACGCCGCCGCAGGCCCGGACTGGAACGCCGACACTGATTTCGACGTCCGACTGCAGGACGTCCCGCTGACCAATCGCCGCCCCGACGTCATCGTCTACCGTGCGGACACTATCGACATCACACCCACCCGGCCCGAGCACGTACTGCTCGTGGCCGAGGTCGTGTCGCCGGGCTCGGAAACCACCGACCGGATCGTGAAGGTGGACCAGTACGCCAAGGCCGGGATCGGCTTCTACTGGCGTATCGAGCAAGCCGCGACGGGTGCACCGCTGGTGTATACGTACCTGCTCGACCCCGCGACGAGGACGTACCGCGAGGGGGACGTGTTCGCCGGCGTCTTGAAGGTCACCGCCCCCTTCGCGGCGGAGATCGACCTCGGCCAGATTTGAATGGGTCGCGGGCAGAGGGGATGCTCGGCCTGCGGCGTTGCGCCCCACAAATTCCTCCAGATCATGTGCGGAGGCAACCGAGGCCCCCTCGGCGGGCAGAACTCGGAGGCGTAGGTTCGACGCGTACGCATCTGCACCTCTGGTCGGGCCGCTTCACCGCGCCGTGCCCGCTGCGTGCCCTTCAGAGCGGACAACTACGGTCAACAGGAGCATGCGCCGAAGTAGCACACCCTCATCGTTGACCATGTACCCGCAGGTCAGAGCGGGGGCGATCGTCCACGCGCCGTCGCTTCCCAAGCTGAGAGTGCGAGTTCGATTCTCGTCACCCGCTCCACGAAGAAGGCCCAGGTCATCGACCCGGGCCTTTTTGCTGTTCTCGGCGATCACCCGCCGCGTGCCAGACTCGTGCCAGAAGGCCTACCGGGTTCCTTCCCCGTGGCAGCGGCCCGCGCCTTCCGCACGGTGGCGTCCAGCCCGGCGGCGACCTCTTCTTGCCTCTCGTCGTCGGAGTGCTGATAGATCAGCGCCGCCTTCTCCGAGGACTGTCCGGAACGGACCATGGTGTCCTTGAGCGTGGCCCCGGAGCGCGTGGACAGGGTGTGCCCCGTATGCCGGAGATCGTAGAAGCGGAAGCCCTCCGACATACCGACGGTCTCACGCGCCTTCCGCCACTTCCGCCCGAAGGTGCTGCGCCGGAAGGGAGCGCCCTCCTCCCCGACGAAGACCAACCCTTCCGGGCCGTGAGTTGTTCGACGAGCAGCGCTCGGGTTCGGGTGATGGCTGCTGCCAGTTCTCGGTGGGCGGTAGACCGCTCCCGCAGGAGCACCAGCGACTCGACGATCTCCTGCTGCACGTCGAAGGGCGGCAGCAGGACTTTCTGGCTCTCCAGTACGGCCTTGGTGATGAACGGGGCGGCGGTGGCGGCCGCGCGGTCCCTGCCCCAGTCGATGGCCTCCGGACGACTCAGAACATCGAGCGGATAGCCGGGGAGGACCTGGGCATCCTCTCGGCAGCGGAGCCTGATCACGTTCGAGCTCATGAGCCATCCCGTCTGGTCCCTCCGTACCAGGGCCGGCGGCCCCATGGCACCTGCGCGGACGCAAACGATGTCGCCCGCCTTGAGCCGGTAGCGCCCCAACCGGTCGGCGAGGTCGGACGAGACGCGCTCGTCGCCGCTGTCACTCACCTCCCCGACCCGCAGGTGCCTGGGAAAGACGACCGGCACCTCACCATGCGGAATCAGGTCCTTCGGCGCCAGCAGTGCATGAGACGGGCCGGTTTGGATGTCACACAGATCTGCGAGGACGGCTTCGCGGCGGGGCGCCTGACACACCCGGTCGGTCTCGAGTACGGCCCGCAGGTCGGCGGTGCGCTCGTCCAGGTGCCTGCATATTGAAGGGCGGGTTGGTGAGAACCAGGTCGACCGGCCCCTGAAGCCACGGCTGCTCCCACGGCCGCCCGCCGGTCTTCAACCGGAGGGCGGGTCTGACTCCGCGCAGCGCCAGATTCATGTTAGCCAGCGGCAAGGTGGTCCGCTTCGGCGTCTGCCCCAGCAGCCTGGGCAGCGGCGCATCCGTGAAACCCGGCCCCCCACATCGCGCCCGCATCGCCATGTCGGCTACCGCGCCGAGGAGTTCCCCACCGCGGAAGTACGGGTCGTACACACTGCCCGGGGCTGTCCCCCTGGCGGCAGGAGCGACATCCCTGTGTATGTACTTGATAGCACTCTATATATCTGCGGAGGTGCATCAATGACTCGCACCGTAATAGACCTCGATGATCAGCTGGTCGCCGACGTGGCCAAGGCCCTCGGCACCAGCACCAAGAAGGAGACGGTGAACACCGCCCTGCGCGAGGTGCTGGAGAACCGGCGGCGGGCTCTGGCCCTCACCCGCCTGCGGGCGGCGGCGGCGGGTGCCTTCGATCTCGATCTCCTTGAGGACAAGGGAAACTACCGTCGGTGAACGCCGCTCAGTTCCTGATCGACACCAGCGCACTCGCCCGGCTGTTGCGCGGCGACGCCGAGCAATACGGCTGGGACCAGGCGGCGGCAGCCGGGCTCATCGCCACGTGCCCCATCACCGAGCTGGAGTTCATCTACAGCGCGCGTTCCACCGCCGACCGTGCCCAAGGCATCGAGGACCTGCGTCTGCTCTTCGGCTGGGTGCCGGTCGACGACCGCGCCTACGACCGCGCCTGGCAGGTCCAGGACATCCTCACCCAGCGCGGACAGCACCGCAACGCCGGAGCCGTCGACCTCGTGGTGGCGGCCACGGCCGAGTTGCAGGGACTGACCCTCCTCCACCGCGACCGGGACTTCGAATGCATCGCCGCCGTCACAGGCCAGGCGCTCCAGTGGTACGGGCCAGAACCCGGCAAATGAACCCAGGGGGCCGGGCGTTCGGTTGTCCCGAGGAAGCCTCGGCCACCGGCCTGTGGTGGCGGAGGGACTGGCACCGGGAATCGGCGCATGCGCGAAGGTGCTCCGGCCCCTCTGCGCGGAGGCCGCGATCAGCCGACTGCGTGGCGAGGACGAGGAGTTCCACCAGAAGTGGGGGCCCTGATGAAGGACGTCGGACCGGCACCCGAGTCGCTCTTCTCCGACCTCCGAGCAACGGAGAAGGCTCTGCTGAATGCCCCATGGGACCTCGGTGCCGATGTCCTGGACTGGTTTGCCTGGAACCCGATTCCGGAGCCTCCCCGCGCTGCCTCCTGAGCGGAGGTGTTTTCGGCCCTACGCCTGTCACCGACCAGGCGGTGACAACTTCGTCACGGCAGGGCCGGAACAGCCAACCGTTGTGCGCATCCGTAGTGGCACAGCAGAGCCAGCCGAGGTGCCATGCTCAACCTGACAGAGGAAGACTCTCGCAGGCCCCGCGCGTCAGCTCGCCGCGTACCCGTGCCCACGGCGTGCCGAAGAGAGCGGACAACTACGGTGAACAGCGGTGCCATCAGACCGCCGCACCTCCAGCAGCACCACGAATCTGGGCAGGTCAGGGGGCGTCGCCGTGGTGGCCACCGCGCGGTCAGGTGGGCGAGCGCGGCCGGAAGGCCGGTTCCGGTCCCGAGCGGGGCCGTCCGGTGGTCAGCCGGAGGGCTCCCACGGGGTCAGTGCTTCCGGTTGCTCCTGCGAAGGGGGCACGACGGGGCACGCGTAGTCCGACTGCGTCATCGTCCATCCGTCCCCGAGCACATGGAGGCTGCCGGACAGGTCGGAACGGCGCGCGGTGCCGCCGTCGGCTTCCGCGTGGTTCACCGTGCACGTCAGCTGGAGCATGGCCCGACGGCTCAGCGGAGCCGTCTCACCGGGGAGCTGGACGAAGAGGATACCGTCGGCGACCACCACCCGTGGCGCGTCCGTCAGGCGGGGCAGCTCCGTGATGGCCGTCGCGGTCTCCTTCGCGGCCGGCCCCTCGAACAGCAGGTGTACGACGGCTTCGAGGTCCCCGACGTCGTCGATCCGGCGGGGATAGGGCGTCAGGTCCCCGTCGCGCAGGAAGAAGAGGGAGACGGTGGCGGGCGTCGAGGGTGGTGCCGCGCTGGGGGAGAACATGCCGCTCGCCGGCGCACCGGCCTCGATGACACCGGACGGGGGGACTCCGCACGCTGTGAGCGCGACCGCGGCCGCGGCCGTGAGCCCGGACAGCAGCGCTGCCGTCCGCGAGCCCTTCACCGGGTGCTCCCGCCGCCGGCACCGGTGTCGGTGTCGTCGTGGTGCAGCGGGAGTTCGACCGTGAACACCGCACCGCCCCGGGGCAGGTTCGCCGCCCGGATGCGCCCCCCGTGCAGGCGCACGTTCTCCGCCGTGATGGCCAGACCCAGCCCGCTGCTCTCGCTCCTGGCCCGTGAGGTGCTCGCCTTGTAGAACCGCTCGAAGATGTGCGGCATGGCCTCCTCGGCGATCCCCGGCCCGTTGTCGGTCACCTCGATGACGGCCCACGCCATGCCCGCCCCGTCCACCCGTACCCCCATGGTCAGCCGCACGGGCGGCTCTCCGTGCCGCAGCGCGTTGCCGATCAGGTTGGCCGTCACCACGTCCAGCCTGCGCGGATCGACGCGCGCGCGGAGCTCACCCGGTCCGGGCAGCCGGGTCTCCACCTGCTCCTGCCGCCACCGGGAGGCGACGGTGCGCCGTACGGACTCGGCCAGGTCGATCTCGTCCCGGTTGAGTTCGGCCGCCCCCGCGTCGAAACGGGAGATCTCCATCAGGTCGTTCACCAGTCCGCTCAGCCGGTTCGTTCCCTCGCTGATGAGCCGCAGCGCTTCACCGGTCTCCCCTTCCCCCTCCAGGTCCAGCACGTCGGTGACCGCCGACATCGCCGCCAGCGGCGTGCGCAGCTCGTGGGAGACGTCCGCCACGAAGCGGCGCCCCTGGGCCTCCAGGCGGCGCAGCTCCCGTACGGTCCGCTCCAGTTCGGCCGCCGTCTCGTTGAAGGACTGGGAGAGGTCGGCCAGTTCGTCGGAGCCGGTGACGTCCAGCCGGACGTCGAGATGCCCCGCGGCCATCCGGCGCGTCGCCCGGCGCAGCGCCCGTACGGGACGCAGTACGCCGCTCGCGGCGAGCAGCGCCAGGACGACGGCGAGGCACAGGGCCACCAGGGTGGCCCGCTCGATGCCGTGGACCATGGCCTCGACGTACCCCTCTTCGGTGGTCTGCGGGACCTCCAGGTACAGCACGAGCCCGGAGAGCATGGTTCCCAGGCCCTCGTCCGAGGTGTACGTGACGGGCATGCCGACGACGAGGCGGGGGCGCCCGTCGACGTTCATCCGCTGGAACACCGCGACACGCCGGTCCCGGACGGACCGGAGCATTTCGGGGCTCAGCTCGACGAAACCGGCGCTCGGCGCATAGGCGCGGCGGCCGCCGTACGCGGCCATGATCCGCCAGCCCGACGAACGGTTCGCGTACAGCACCTGGTCCACCGCGAACTGGAGGTCCGACTGGTCCGGGGCAAGGGGGATGGAGGGCGCGACGGCGTCGACGCTCGTACGGAACCGGTTGATGACGGAGTCCTGGCTCTGCTGGAGCACCCCCGTGCGCGCCTCGCGGAAGGCGAGGGCCCCGGTACCCAGGGAGCTGGCCATGGCCACCAGGACGAAGGACGTCAGCAGGCGGGGGCGCAGGCCGCGCAGGGGGAGCGGGATCCGCGCCAGTGCCGCCCGGAGGAACCACCGGGGGCCGGCACCCGGTACGGCGGCGGACGTCCGGTCGCTCATGAGGTGCCGAAGCGGTAACCGAATCCGCGTACGGTCTGCACGTAACGGGGATTCCTGCCCTCGCCGAGCTTGTTGCGCAGTCGCTTCACACAGGCGTCCACGAGTCGTATGTCGCCGTGGTAGCTGTGTTCCCAGACCGCTTCCAGCAGTTGCTGGCGGCTGAACACCTGGCCGGGCGAGGCCGACAGGGTCAGCAGCAGCCGCAGTTCGGAGGGGGCGAGGGTGACGGGTTCGCCGCGGTGCGTCACCACGAGCCCGGCGCGGTCGACGACCAGCTCGCCGTGCGTCTCCGCCCGGGGGCGGGTGCCGTCCGGCAACGACGCGTCCTGTCTGCGCAGTACGGCCCGTATCCGTGCGTCGAGCACCCGGGCCTGCACGGGCTTCACCACGTAGTCGTCCGCACCGGTCTCCAGGCCCACGACCACGTCGACGTCGTCCCCCCGGGCCGTCACCATGATGATCGGCACCTGGTCGCGGTCCCTGATCCGGCGGCACACGTCCAGGCCGGACATGCCGGGCAGCATGAGGTCGAGCACGACGACGTCCGGCCGGAAGGGGCGGAGCTGTTCCAGCCCCTCCTCCCCCGTTTCCACCGCGAAGACCTCATGCCCCTGGTGCCGCAGACCCAGTTGGACGGCCCTGCGGACATCTAGGTCGTCTTCGACGATCAGGACCCGTGGCATTTCGGCAGTGTAGGCAGACCGGACGAGGTGACCGTCCCGAGGAAGGTCCCCCTCCGACCGCCGTTACACAACGATCACACGGGCCGGGGAACGGGGGCGTCGTTATCCTTCCGTGACGGCACCGGCTCATGGGGATCATCTGGGATCACCAGATTGAGCTGCCATGCAT
Source organism: Streptomyces sp. NPDC017890 (assembly GCF_044328675.1). NCBI lineage: Bacteria > Bacillati > Actinomycetota > Actinomycetes > Kitasatosporales > Streptomycetaceae > Streptomyces > Streptomyces sp. NPDC017890. The sequence goes on along the minus strand of NZ_JBIRHU010000009.1, from coordinate 92,827 downwards.
TCGGCACGACAGCGGCAATCCGCACCCGCCACCGGCAGCACCACGGCCGGTCACCGCGCCGGTCACCGCGCCGGTCGCCGACGCCGGTCCGTCCATCGCCGGGAACGGCCGCGCCGCCGGGGCCGGAGCCTGCTGACCGGCCTGCTGGTGACCGCCGGCCTGCTGGGTTCGGCGGCGTACCTGCTGCAAGGCGGGCGGAGCGACGCGTCGGGCGGTGCGCCGCACCCGCGGAGCTCGCACGTCACCCCCGCTCCCACACCGCCCCCCTCCTCCCCCTCCCCCTCCCCCTCTCCCACCGCGAGCCGGACCGAGATCGACGTTCCCCCGACGGGCAGCGGGACGTTCGTCACCGCGCAGGCCAGCGGGGAGAGGGTGGGCAGCGGCTCCCGCCCGGTGCGCTACGTCGTCAAGGTCGAGACCGGCCTCGACATCTCGCCGTCCCAGGCGGCGAAGGAGATCGCCGGGATACTCGCCGCCCCGCGGGGCTGGACCCACGACCCGGACAACGCGTTCCAGCTGGTGGGCGCGGGATCGCCGCACGACATCACGATAAAGATCGCGACACCGGCGACGGCGGACGCCCTGTGCTGGGCCGGCATCCAGCAGGACACCGGAGGCGAGTACAACTGCGAGGTTCCCGGAGGGGTGGTGGTGAACCTCAAGCGCTGGGTCAAGGGCTCGCCCACCTTCGACGGACCGATCCACGACTACCGGGCGCTGATCATCAACCACGAGATGGGGCACTTCCTCGGTCACGGGCACGTGACCTGCGGGGGCGCCGGGCGACTGGCCCCCGTGATGATGCAGCAGATCAAGGGCCTGCACGGGTGCGTCGCCAACGCCTGGCCCTACGACGAGAACGGTGACCTCGTCACCGGGCCGCCCGTATGACCGGCGCCGGTCCCGAGGCCGGCCGTCACGGCGAACGACCGTCACGGCGCACGGCCGTTACAGCTCGGTCATGTACCCGACCCAGGGCCATGAACTGCCGGCACCACTGTGAACTCCGCGTTCTCCTGCGTCCGCAGGCGGAATCCCCCTCCCTTCCGATCGGATGGAAGCAGATGACTCGATCCCGCACTGTCCGAAGACTGGCCGCGGCGGCGGCGGTCAGTCTGCTGCCGCTGCTGGCGGCTTGTGGCACCGACAGCGACACCGGCACCGGCACCGGCTCGGAGTCCCACGCGTCGGACGGTGAGAAGACCACGGACGGCTCGTCGGGGCAGCTCGACATTCCCGCCGACGCGAACGCCGATCTCAAGAAGCAGTACCTCTTGGAGAACGCGATCGCGGCCTGCATGAAGAAGCAGGGATTCATCTACACCCCCGTGGCCCCCGAAGATCCCGCCGCCTTCTGGACCACTGACGGGGCGGACTACGAGCTGTCGAAGAAGCACCGGCAGAAGTACGGCTTCGGCATCTACGCGGGCATCGTCTACCCCGGCGACGCCGGCGCGCCGGGCAGTGCGGCCGCCCGGCAGGACTCGGACCGGACGCCGAACGCGGACTACGCGGACACGCTCACTCCCGAGCAGAGGGCCGCGTACAACGAGGCGTTGGGCGCCATCCCCGACCCGAAGACCGGTGAGAAGAACTGGACCGGCTGCCAGGGTGAGGCCGACAAGGAGGTCTACGGCTCCGCGTCGGACCGGGAACGGGGCACCGCGACCACGAACCGGAACGAGGCCAACGCGCAGGCGCTCAACGGTGATCCGAAGCTGGTCGCGCTGGCGCAGTCGTACGCCTCGTGTCTGAGGAAGGAAGGCATCTCCGTCACGACCACGCAGCCGACCGGCATCGGGGAGATGGTCAAGCTCCAGTCGTTCAACTCCACTCCGGCCGGTGCCATCCCCGCCGTCGACGAGAGCGGGAACGCCCGGGAGTCCCTGAGCAAGGAGGAGGCCCTGCCGCTGCTCACCAAGGACATCGAGCTGGCGATGCGGGACCTGGAGTGCGGCAAGGAGTTCCGGGCCGCCTACTTCCCGAAGTTCCTGAAGGCCCCGACCAGCGGTGGCGGTGCCGGGTGAGGCAGCGTCCCGAACCGGCCGGCACCCGTCCCGGGCGGTTCCGCAGGCTGGTCGGCACCCGTTCCGGACAGCTGACGGTCGTCGTCACCGCGGTGGCGCTGGTCGGAGCGGGCGGCTGGTTCGCCGGATCGCGGATGCAGTCGCCCGCGGACGCCGCCGCCGCGCACCGGCCGCCGGAAGCCGGCCCCGTCACCGTCACGGTCGAGCGGCGCTCGCTCACCGCGAGCGTGGTGGCCCAGGGCTCGGTGGAGTTCGCCTCGCCGCAGAGCGTGACCCTGGCCGGGCCCGTCGGCTCTCCGGACTCCGGGTCCGGCGATGCGGGGGCCGGCGACAGCGTCACCCAGCGGGTCACCAAGGCACCGGCGGCCGGGGCGGAGGTGAAGGAGGGCGATGTGCTGATGCAGGTGAGCGGGCGGCCGGTCCTGGTGCTGCGGGGCACCGTGCCGATGTACCGGACACTGGGGCCCGGCGCCTCCGGGGACGATGTCGAGCAGCTCCAGCGGGCGCTGACCCGGCTGGGCTTCAACCCCGGTTCGACGAGCGGGACATACGGGCGTTCGGACGCTGCGGCGGTGAGCCGCTGGTACGGGAGCAAGGGCTACCGCGCCATGGAGCCCACCGTCGCCGACAAGCAGCAACTGGGGACGCTCGAAGCGGCGGTGACCACCGCGCAGCAGGCCCTCCTCGCGGCACGGAACCCGGGCGGCGGGTCCGGGGGGACCGGAGGCTCCGAGGAGCCCGGCGGCGGCTCCGGGAAGTCCGGCGGCGGCTCCGGGAAGTCCGGCACCGGCTCCGGGGAATCCGGCAGCGGCTCCGAAGACGGCTCGGGCACCGGCGGGGACGCCGCTGAGCTGCAGCTCAAGTCGGCACAGCAACAGTTGGACGCGGCCAACGCCGCGCTCTCCGCCTTCCAGGCCGGTTACGGGACCAAGGTCCCCGCCGGTGAGGTGGTCTTCCTGCCGGAACTGCCGGCCCGGCTGGACAAGGTGTCCGTGAAGACGGGGGACACCCCCTCCGGACCGGTCGCCACGGTGACCAGCTCCAAGGTCGTGGTACGGGCCGTCGTCCCGGCCGACGACGCCGAGCTGCTCCACAAGGGCATGCGGGCCCGGGTGGAGACCACCGACGGCACGGAGGCGGACGGCGAAGTGGTGGCACTCGGCGACGACGTACCGAAGGACGCTCCGGCCGGCACCGACAAGCAGCAGGGGACCTCGGACGGCGGGAGCGGCGACAGCTCGGCTCCCGTACCGGTACAGATCTCCGTGCCGGCGGGGACGCTGGCCGAGAAGGCCGCCGAATCCGCGAAGGTCACCATCGAGGTGGGCTCGTCGGAGGGCAAGGTGCTGACCGTGCCCGTCGCCGCGCTGCACACGTCCGCCGACGGGAAGGCCCGGGTGCAGGTCGTGCGCGGCGGCAAGGTGGTGGACGCCCCCGTCGAGGCCGGGCTCTCCGCGGGCGGTCAGGTGGAGGTCACCCCGTCGTCCGGTGCCGCCTTGAAGACCGGCGACCAGGTGGTGGTCGGACGATGAGCGGTCCGCCGTTCTCCGTCGTGCCCGACGCGGACACGGTCATCCAGCTGGTCGCCGTGGACCGGACCTTCGACTCCGAACCGCCGGTGCACGCCCTGCGCGAGGTGAACCTGACCGTTCGGCGCGGCGAGCACCTGTCGATCGTCGGCCCGTCCGGTTCCGGCAAGTCGACGCTGCTCAACACCCTGGGGCTGCTGGACCGCCCCACCTCGGGCACCTACTGGCTCGACGGGGTGGAGACCAACGCGCTCGGCGACCTGGAGCGGACCTCGTTGCGTGGCAGCCGGATCGGGTTCGTCTTCCAGTCCTTCCACCTGCTGCCGTACCGGACCGTGGAGGAGAACGTCATGCTGGCCGAGACCTACCGCCGGCCGCGCCCCGGGCGCGGCCGGGCCGGCCGCCGTAACAGGGCCGAGCAGGCACTGCGACGGGTGGGTCTGACGCACCGGGCCGGCTTCCGGCCCGACCGGCTCTCCGGCGGTGAGAGACAGCGGGTGGCGATCGCCCGCGCGCTGATGAGCGAACCCGCCCTGCTGCTCTGCGACGAGCCCACCGGCAACCTCGACAGCGAGAACACCGAGTCGGTGCTGGACCTCTTCGGCCGGCTCGGCGAGCAGGGCATGACCCTGGTGGTGATCACGCACGAGGAGGCGGTCAGCGGGCGCGCCCACAGGCGGGTGAGGATCAGCGACGGACGGCTCACCGAGGAGCACCGATGAGGTACCGAAAACGCGTCCGGCAAGCCGCGGCTTCCACGGGCACGGCACGGGCCGGGGGAGGAGCACGAGCCGGGGGGACCGTCGAGCGCCCCTGGATGGACTTCAGGGACCTGTGGTCCGAAGCGCTGGCGGGGGTGCTCGCCCGCCCGGCGCGCTCCGCCCTGACCACACTGGGCACCGTCCTGGGCATCACCACCCTGGTCATCACCATCGGTGTCTCGTCCACGGCGGGCAACCAGATCGTGGGCCGGTTCGACGCCCTGACCGCCACCTCGGTCACGGTGGGGGTGCCCTCCGGGCCCTCGGCCGGCTCCGGTCCGCTCGTGGACTGGTCGGGGGTCGACGCGGTGCGCCGGCTGGCCGGGGTCGAGTCGGTGGCGGCGATCGCCGCCTCCCAGGAGAGCGCGGGCGTCGAGGTGCGTGCCAACGACGTGGTCGCTCCCGGCGAGGTCAGCGGTCAGACCATGGCGGTCGTCGCCGCGTCCCCCACGCTGCCGGCCGCGGTCCGGGGCAGGATGACCACCGGACGCTTCCTCGACGACGGGGACATCGCCCGGCACGACCGGGTGGCGGTCCTCGGCGACCAGGCGGCACGGCTCCTCGGCATCAGCTCGGTGGAGAACGCTCCCGCGGTCTTCCTGAAGGGCCAGGCGTACACGGTGATCGGGATACTCGGCGGTGCGGAGCGGGAACAGCAGCTCGCCACCGCGGTGATCCTGCCGCCCACGACGGCCGCGGACCGGATGGGGCTGGAGGCCGTGACCCGGGTGCTGATCAACACCGCGCTCGGCGCGGCCGGCCAGGTCGCCCGCCAGGCGCCGATCGCGCTGGCCCCCGGCGCCGAGGCTTCCCTGACCGTGACGGCACCGACCGATCCGGCCGAGGCCCGCAAGGGAGTGCAGGGCGACGTCAACGGCCTGTTCCTGGTCCTCGGGCTGGTCTCGCTGGTGGTCGGGGCCATCGGTATCGCCAATGTGACGCTGGTGACGGTCATCGAGCGGATCGGGGAGATCGGACTGCGCCGCGCCCTCGGGGCCTCGCGGCGTCAGGTCGCCGGCCAGTTCCTGGTGGAGTCGACGACGATCGGACTCCTCGGCGGTGTCGTGGGCGCCGCCCTGGGCATGGTCGTCGTGGTGAGCGTCTCCGCCGTCAAGGAGTGGACACCGGTCCTGGACGTCCGCCTCGCCCTCGGCGCCCCGGTCGCCGGAGCCCTGGTAGGACTCCTGGCCGGCCTCTACCCGTCACTGCGGGCCTCCCGCATGGAACCGGTCGACGCCCTGCGCTCGTAGCCGTGGCCGGCGCACCACCGTGGGCGTCCTGCTGGGTCACGCGGCCGGCGGATCCTCCGCCTGTCCCGGCACTGGCCCTTCAGCAGCCACTCCACCGCCGCCCTCGAACGGCTCGCACTCCTGACGAACCCGGGCTCGTACCGCGAGGGGGACGTGTTCGCCGGCGTCCTGACGATCACCGCTCCCTTCGCGGCGGAGATCGGCCTCGGCCGGATCTGAACGGGCGGTACGACGTCGTCAGGAACGGCCGCGGGGCGGTCGCCCCAGGGCGTCGCAACTCAGGCTCGTCGTCATGGGGGTCGCGCCGCGGATGTGGCCGTCGCCGGTCACAACACACTTGGTAGTGGTCAGCGCGGACAGGCCCATGGGGCCCCGGGCGTGCAGTTTCTGGGTGGAGATGCCGAGTTCCGTACCGAGGCCGAGCTCAGCGCCGTCGGCCAGCCGGGTCGAGGCGTTGACAGCGACCACCGCGGTGTCCAGCGCGGCGACGAAACGGCGTGCCGCGGTCTGGGAGTCGGTGACGATCGCCTCCGTGTGGCCGCTGCCGTGCAGCCTGATGTGACACACGGCGGCGTCCATCGAGTCGACGACGGCGGCCGCGATGTCCAGGGACAGGTATTCGCGGCCCCAGTCCTCGTCCGTCGCGGGTACGACCGACGCGTCGTACGCACGGACCCGGCGGTCCCCGTGCACGGTCACGTCGCGGTCGGCCAAGGCGGCCAGGGCGCGCGGCAGGAACGAGTCGGCGACGGCGGCGTGCACCAGCAGCGACTCGGCAGCGTTGCAGACCGTCGGCCGCTGGGTCTTGGCGTTCAGCAGGATGCTCAGCGCCATGTCCAGGTCGGCGTGCTCGTCCACGTAGACATGGCAGTTGCCCACCCCCGTCTCGATCACGGGCACGGCCGCCTCACGCACCGTGGTCCGGATCAGTTCGCGGCCCCCTCGAGGGACCAGGACGTCCACCAGGCCGGTGAGGGACATGAGTTCGTGGACGGAGGCGTGGGTATCGCCCGGGACCGCCTGGAGGGTGTCGGGCGGCAGGTCTGCGCTCGCGATCCCCTCGCGCATGATGTCGATGAGTGCGGCGTTGGTGTGCCGAGCGCTCGATGAGCCGCGCAGCAGCGCCGCGTTTCCGCTCTTGAGGCAGAGCACACCGGCGTCCACGGTCACGTTGGGGCGGCCTTCGTAGATCATGCCGACGACGCCGATCGGTGTGCGGATCTCCCGTACTTCCAGCCCGCTGGGCATCACCGCGCCGCGGGTCACCTCACCGAGCGGATCGGGGCGGTCGGCGAGGTCGCGCACCATGGACGCGAGGGAGTCGATCTGGTCCGTGTCCAGTGCCAGTCGGTCGAGCACCGCGTCCGGCAGTCCGTTCGCGCGTGCGGCGGCCAAGTCCCTCTCGTTCGCGGCGAGGACGTCCAGCACGCGGGCGGTCAGCCGGCCGGAGACAGCGGTGAGGGCGGCGTCGCGCTCGGCTCCCGTGGTGGTGGCGAGGCGGTCGGCGGCGGACCGGGCCGCGAGGGCGGCCTCGCGGACCGTGCCGGTGGCGAGGGACGTACAGGGATCCATCGGCGGGTACCTCCGTAGAGCAGGACTTCGGTAGGGGAACTGTCGTGGCCGGCGCCGGCCACGGACTTCGGGCCGGCGACGTGGACGGCGGCCGGGACGGGGATCGGGACCGGAACCGGGCAGACGCGGACGCGGCCTGAGGCGTGGAGACCGTCCGGGCGCCCAGGTGCGCGGACGTCGGTGGTCACGGTGGTGGTCCTCACCTGGCTGCGATCGCGCGCCGTTCCCGGGGGACAGCGGCCTGGCCATGATGTGGCCCGTGGTTCCTACCGCGGTGGAGGACTGGGTGCGTGCACCGCGTTCCGGTGTGCGCGCGTCGGCGGAGCCGATGCCCTCCGCCTCGGCGCGGGTCGCCCGCCGGGGCACGGACCGGGATCAACTCGTCGCCTTCTGCCGGGTGCCGAGAAGGCGGATGCTGCGGATGGTACCGCGCGTGCAGGGGAGTTCTCTGAGCCGGTTCATGACCTCGGTGACGGCCGCGTCCGTGGCCAGGTGCGTGACGAGCGCCAGCTGCGCCGCGCTGCCGAGGCCCTCCTGCCGTACGGTCTCCAGCGACACCCCCTCCTCCGCGAAGACCGCGCTGACCCGCGAGAGGACACCGGGCTCGTCGGTGACGAACATGGAGACGTGGTGGCGGGCGGCCACCAGCGCCAGCGGCCTGACGGGCAGCACCCTCGAGACGGAGTGCCGTTCGGGACCGGCCCCCGCCACCCGGTCGCGGCATACCGCCACGAGGTCGCCGAGGACCGCACTGGACGTGGCGAGACCACCCGCTCCCGCCCCGTGGAACATCAGCTCGCCCGCGGCCCGCGCCTCCACGAGGATGCCGTTGTCGGCACCGCGGACCCCGGCCAGCGGGTGCTCCAGCGGGATCAGCGTGGGATGGACACGGGCGTTGACGCCGTCCGGTGTGCGGTCGCAGATGCCGACCAGTTTGATCACGCAGCCGTTGGCCCTCGCGTGGGCGATGTCGCCCGGCCCGAGGTGGGCGATGCCCTCGGTGTGGACGTCGCCCAGGGGCAGTTCGGTGTCGAAGGCGAGCCGCGCCAGAATCGCCATCTTCGCCGCGGCGTCGGCGCCGGAGACGTCGGCCGTCGGGTCGGCCTCCGCGTAGCCGAGGCGCTGAGCCTCCTGCAGCGCGCCCTGCAACGTACCGCCCGAGCGCGTCATCCGGTCCAGCACGAAGTTCGTGGTGCCGTTGACGATGCCCGTCACGCGCTGCAGCCGGTCACCGGCCAGCGACTGGCGCAGCGGGCGCAGCACCGGTACCGCGCCCGCGACAGCGGCCTCGTAGGCCAGGGCGACGCCCTGCTTGTGGGCGATGCGGTGCAGGTCGGCTCCGTCGCGCGCGATGAGCGCCTTGTTCGCGGTGACCACGCAAGCCCCGGCTTCCATGGCTGTGACGACCAGGGAGCGGGCCGGCTCGATGCCGCCGATCAGCTCGATCACCACGTCGATGTCCCCGCGGGAGACGAGGGCCTGGGCGTCGGTGGTGATCAGGGAGTCGTCGATGCCGGGCAGTTGGCGTGCGCGGCGTACGGCGATCCCGGCGAGTTCGACGGGTGCTCCGATCCGGTCCGCCAGTTCGGCGGCGCGGCCGGTGACGGCGCGGGCCGTCTCGGCGCCCACGGTGCCGTGTCCGAGGAGTGCGACGCGCAGTGGTCCCGTGGTGCGTTTCATGTGAGTTCCCCCAGAGCTCCTGGATCAGCCGACGACGGATTTCGAGGACGCGCTGCCGCTCTCCTCCACGACCGGTGCGGCGCCCGCGGCGGAGGGTTCGGCGCGCCCGGCCGTGAAGCGCTGGAACAGCTTGGCGCCGACGGCGAGGGAGACGGGCAGCAACAGGTACCAGCCGAAGAAGCAGAGGACGACGACGACCGCGGCGAGCGAGACGACGGCGCCGAGACGGCCGAAGGTGCTGCCGCGCAACAGCTTGACCGCGGCCGAGAGGCCGGCGACGTACACCGCGACGAAGCAGGCCGAAGCCGCGGTCATGATCGGGTCGAGCCGGATGTCGAAGACGGCAGCGCAGACCAGCAGCACGGCGGTCAACGAGGCGAGGACGACGAGGCTGTGCTTGGGAACCTCGCCCGCGCGATGGCCCTTGCCGAGGAACCGGGGGAGATCGCCGTCCCGGCCGAGGGCGGCGCCGAGCCGGGAGCCGCCCGCGATGTAGGCGTTCACGGTGGCGAAGGTGAGCAGCGCGGCCGCGCCGGCGGTGACCGCACGGGCGGAGTCGCCGAGGCCCCGTTCGAGCAGGAGCGTCAGGGGCACCGCGCCACGGTCGGGGTCGGAGCCGAGTACGGCCATCGACGTGATCGCCACGCCCAGGTAGAGGACGGCTATGGTGACGATGGTCAGACCGGTGACGACGGGTAGTTGCCGGCGCGGATTCGAGAACTCGCCGGACAGGTGGGAAACCGCCTCCCACCCGGAGAAGGCGAAGAAGAGCAGGGTCGCGGCGTGGCCCACGGCCAGCCAGCCGTGCGGCGCGAACGGGGTGAAGTTGTCGGCGGTGGAGTCCGGTGCCGCGACGGCGATGGCCACGACCATCAGTGCGGCCAGCATGCCGACGAGCAGCAACTGCAGGCCGCCGGAGAGCTTCAGGCCCAGCCAGTTGCTGACGTAGGCGCCGAGCAGCAGGGCCGCCGCGACGGCCAGCGACATCCGGTAGCCACCGCCCAGCGCGTCGGCGACGTAGGAGCCTCCGACGATGGCGGCGCTCGCGGTGCCCACGGGCACGGCGAAGTAGAAGAGCCAGCCGACGGGAGCGGAGGTGCGGGCCCCGAACGCCTTGGCGGCGAAGGTGGCGACACCGCCGCCGCCGGGGTAGCGCATGCCGAGCGACGCGAAGGCGCTGGCGATCGGTACGCAGAAGGCGACCATCAGGGCCCAGGCCACCAGGGAGGCCGGGCCCGCCTCGCGTGCCGTCAGGGCGGGCAGGGCCAGCACGCCGCCACCGAGGACCGCGCCGACGTACAGGGCGGTTCCCTGTGCCACGCCGATGCGATGGCTGGAACTCATGTCTTCTTCTTTCCGTGGGGTCGGTCGGGTCAGCTGGAGACGAGATCGTCGCGCAAGGCGCCGGGCCGCAGGTCCAGGTCGTTGAGGAATCGGTCCGTGGCGGCCAGCAGACCGGGACTCTCCAGCAGGAACGCGTCGTGTCCGGCGTCGCTCGCCTCGTCCTGTCCGTGCTGGGCGGCAAGGCCGCGGGCCGCGAGTTCGGCCCTGATGTGCACGCTGTGCTCGGGGCCGAAGAGCCGGTCGGAGGCGAAGCTGTAGAGCAGGACGTCGGGCGGTGCGGTGACGGTGTGCAGTCGGTCGGGCACGGCGAAGGCGTCGAAGTGGTCCATGGCACCCATGAGGCGGAGGTAGCTGTGCGCGTCGAAGCGGCGCAGGAACTTGTGCGCCTGGTGTTCCAGATAGCTTTCGACGGCGTAGTCGCCCTGCGCGAAGGGCGACGGATCGGTGCGGGTGCCCCCTTTGCGCGGCGCGCGCCCGAACTTGCGGTGCAGTGACCGCTCCGAGAGATACGTGAGGTGGGCGATCATCCGGGCCGTGCCGAGGCCCGCGCGCAGGCCGGTCTCCCGCGCGAGTTCCGGGGCGACGGCGGCGCTGCTGCGGATGGCGTGCCGTGCGACCGCGTTCCAGGCGAGGTTGTCGGCGCTCTGCCGCGCGGTCGCCGAGATGACCGCGAATCCGTCGGCGTCCCGCGGGTGGCGCAGCAGCCACTCCAGGGCCTGCATCCCGCCGAGTGATCCTCCGACGACCGCGCGCAGCCTGCTGATCCCCAGGTTGGCGAGCAGGGCGCGGTGGGCGTGAACCATGTCGGCCACGGTGACCTCGGGAAAGGCCTCCCCCTGGACCGTGCCGTCGGGTCCGGTGGCCCAAGGCCCGGTGGTGCCCGCGCAGCCGCCGAGGACGTTCGCGCAGATCACGAAGTACCTGCGCGTGTCCACCGGCCGGCCGGGACCGACCATCGTCTCCCACCAGCCCGGGATGTCGCCGGCGTGGCGGCGTGCCGGGTGCGAGTCGCCGGTCAGAGCGTGGCAGACGAACACCGCGTTGTCGCGTGCCTCGCTCAGCCGGCCGAACGTCTCGTACGCGACCTGCACCGGGGCGAGATGAGTTCCCGAGGTCAGACGTAGCGGACGGTCGCCCGCGAAGAGCGTGACGAGCGACAGATGAGTGCTGGTCGGCGCGGGCCAGCCCGTGAACAGCACAGTTCCCCCCTGAAATCGTGTGCGGCTCGGCGTCTCTAGACAGCGGCCAGTGCCTGGCCGAGGTCGTGGATCAGGTCGTCCGCGTGCTCCAGACCGACCGCCAGGCGGACCGAGCCCTGGGTGATGCCGGCGCCGAGCAGGTCCTTCTCGGGCAGGTGGGCGTGGGTCGTGGAGGCGGGATGGGTGGCGAGGGAGCGGACGTCACCGACATTCGTGACGTGCGAGAACAGCTTGAGCCCTTCGATGAAGCGGGCCCCGGCCTGCCGTCCGCCCTTCAGCTCGACCATCACCATGGGCCCGAACTCGCCGCCCAGGTACCGCTTGACCTGGTCGGCCTCCGTTCCTTCGGCGAGGCTCGGGTGGCGCACCAGGTCGACCTTCGGGTGGCCGGCGAGGAACTCCGCGACCGCGAGCGCGTTGGCCGAGTGCGCCGGCATGCGCAGCGGCAGCGTTTCGATGCCCTGGAGGATGAGGAAGGCGTTGAAGGGGCTCAGGCACAGACCGAGATCGCGCAGCAGGGTCTCGCGGGCCTTGAAGAGGTAACTGCTACGGCCGCGTGTGTCGGGGAGTTTGCGGCACTCCTCGCCCCAGATGACGTTCCCGTACGCGGGGTCGGGCTGGGTCATCTGCGGATGGCGGGGGGAGTTGTCCCAGTCGAAGTTGCCGCTGTCGACGATGATCCCGCCGATCGCCGAGCCGTGGCCGCCCAGGTATTTGGTGCCCGAGTAGGCGGTGACGGCGGCGCCGTGCTCGAAGGGGCGGCAGGTGAACGGCTGGAGGGTGTTGTCCATGATCAACGGGATGCCGTGGCGCCGGCCGATCTCGGCGACCTCTGCCATGGGGAAGATCCGCAGGCGCGGGTTGGGCAGGGTCTCGCCGAAGTACAGCCGCGTGCGGTCGTCGGTGGCCTCCTCGAAGTTCTTGGGGTCGGCCGGGCTGACGAACCGGGTGTCCACGCCGAGGCGCCTGAGCGTCGCGCCGAGCAGGCTCCAGATTCCGCCGAAGAGTTCGTTGGAGGAGACGATGTTGTCGCCGGCCTCGACGAGGTTGAGGATCGCGAGTGTCACCGCCGCGTGCCCGGAGGCGGTGGCGAGGCCCGCGACGCCGCCGTCCATCTGGGCCATGCGCTCCTCGAGCACGTTCAGGGTGGGGTTCCCGAGGCGGGTGTAGGCGTGCCCGTTGCCTTCGAGTCCGAAGAGTCCCGCCGCCATGTCGGCGTTGGGGAACTCGTAGGCGGCCGTCATGTAGATCGGCGTGATGAGCGGCGGGTTGACGCCCATGCGGACGTCCCGGCCGCCCTGGATGGTCGCCGACTCGCGCCGGGCGTAACCGCGGCTGTCGAAGAGCGCTGCTTCGTCGGTGGACAGCATGTGGGAGGACCTTTCGAGAGGCATGGCAAGGGAGGGAGTGGGGCGAAGGGTTCGGAGAAGCGGGGGCTGAGAGCAGGCCGATGCGTGGGGGCGGAGGGCGGGTCCGGCACGTCAGAGAAAGGTCATGGACTGGTACAGCTCCTCAAGGCGCTGATTGACGCGACGCAGCCGGCGCACGATCCGGCCGAGGAGCCTGCGCGGCCCCACGGCCCAGGTCATGTGCGGACCGACCGCTGATGCAGCAGCGACACCGCTCGTCGGGCGGAATCGATGGCTCCGGCCTGCCAGCCGATGTAGTGCGTGAGCCAGTCACCCGCGAAGTAGACCCGCCCTGCGGGCTCGTTCAGCAGGTCGTAGGCGGCGGTGGAGTTCTCCGGCCACTCGATCCAGCCGCCCTCGATGTGCGGTATCCGGTGCCAGGCGACGACGAAGCCCGACGCGAGCTCCTCGCGGTAGGCCGGTCCGTGGATGCGCTCTCCCAGGGCGACGGCCCGTGCGATGCGTTCACGCGGCTCCAGCTCGGAGAACCTCAGCGCGTCCTCGCGGTAGTGGTAGTACCCGACCACCACACCGCGCTCGGAGTGGAACCCGTGCGAGGGGTACCAGACGTGGGTCAGCGGCAGATCGGTCTCGGTGATGCCGCCGTAGATGCGGTGATCCTCCTCCCACCAGCGGCGCCGGTACTCGAGGCCCAGCTTGCCGACCGCCAGGGGTGCGGGTGTCCGCAGCGCCGACTGCACTGGGGACCCCAGGTTGTGCGCCGTGCGCGCCAGGACGTGGGGCGGCAGCGCAGCCACGCAGTAGTCGGCCCGCTCCGTACGCTCCCGGCCACGCGCGTCTGAGTAGCGCACCTCAACACCGGTGTCGAGGGTGCGGATCTCGTGCACCACCGACCCGTAGGAGATGCGCTGCTCACCGACCCGGTCCACCAGGGCGTGGACGATCCGGTCCATGCCGCCGACCGGCTGGAACATCATCATCGCCTGGTCGTAGTCGGCCTCGAAGGAAAGGTACCGGCCGCTCCCCCGGGCGAAGTATTCCGACAACGACGGCAGCGGACCGTACGGCTCGCCCGTCGTGTCGGCCGCCCCGGGCGGCACGTGGTACCCACGGCGGGGGCCGCCCCTGTAGGCCCAGTCGTCCACGCGCTTGCCGATGGCCCCGAAGTCGCCGAGGAAGGCCAGCAGCCGCTCGCGGTCCTGGGCGGTCAGCTCTCTGTCGAGCGCGCGCCGGTCGACCGCCTTGGCCAGCAGTTCGGACACGTAGCCGTGGGCGTCGGCCTTCACCGTGCGGTGCCGCAGGGGGGTGCCCACCTGGTCCAGGTAGACGTACGCGTCACCGTTCTGGTTGGCGAACGGCTCGATGGGCACCCCGAGCTCGCGGCAGTAGTCCAGCGTCACCATGTGCTGCGCGATGCGCGCGGGCCCCGCGTTCAGGTACTGCCCCTCGGAGAACCGGGCCCGTTGGACACGGCCGCCCAGCTCCCGCTCCTCGGTGCCGGCGCGCACCGTCCAGTTACGGCCGCCCGGGCGCGCTTTGGCCTCCAGGATCCGGCAGTCGTAGCCGGCCTTCCCCAGCTCGTACGCTGTGGTCAGCCCCGTGATGCCCGCGCCCAGGACCACGACCTTCGGCGCCCTGCGCCCACCGGTGAAGTCGCCCTCGCGGGGCGGCTCATAGGCCGGCCCCGGCTGGGCCGCCCGCGCGTCGGGGGCCAGACCCAGTGCTCCCATGGTCGCCCAGAGCATCCCGGCCCCGCCCGCGACCCCCACGTTCCGCAGGAACTCCCGTCTGCTGCCGTACGCACTCGTCACCGCTGCCTCCGCCTCATGCGCTCTTCGTGATGCCAGAAGGATCGGCAGCAGGCCACCCGGCGGGAATGGCAGCTCGATCGGCCGGTCGGCGTGCCCGATCGGTTACTGCCCGATCGGGCACCCCGACCAGGCGGCCGAGCAGCCCTCCCCGGCACCCGTGCGACGCGGGGAGGCTGAGCCCGCCGAAGAGACGATGAGACCGACGAGGAGTTGGCGATGAGCGAGGTGTACTCCATGGACCCGCGCACCGGGTTGACGGTGGAGCTGGTCGCGCAGGATTCCGACGCACAGGAGGTTGCCCGGGTGTGCGAGGCGGCGGCGGACGCCGCCGTGGATCTCGACCGCATGGGAGCGTCCGGCCGGGCGGTGCTGCTGGAGGCGATCGCGGCCGAACTGGAGAGTGACGGCGCGGCCCTGGCGCGGACCGCCGACCGGGAGACCGCACTCGGCGAGGAGCGGCTGACCGGCGAACTCGCCCGCACGTGCGACCAGCTGCGCTTCTTCGCCCAAGTGCTCCGCGAGGGGTCCTACGCCGATGTGGTGATCGACCGGGCCAAGGAAGCGGACAACGCCGGACCGGGGCGGCCCGACATGCGGCGGATGCTGCTGCCGCTCGGCCCGGTCGCTGTCTTCGGGTCCAGCAACTTCCCGCTCGCGTTCTCGGTCGCGGGCGGTGACACCGCCTCGGCGCTCGCCGCGGGCTGCCCTGTCGTGGTCAAGGCCCACCCCTCGCACCCGTCCACCAGCCTCATGGCGTTCCGCGCGGTGACCCGGGCCGTGGCCGCGACCGGTGCGCCGGTCGGCACGGTGGGGATCGTCTGGGGCTTCGAAGCCGGCCGCGCGCTGGTCCTCGACCACCGGATCAGGGCCGTCGGCTTCACGGGCTCGCTCACGGGCGGCAGGCATCTGCACCAGCTGGCCGCGTCACGCCCCGAGCCGATTCCCTTCCACGGGGAACTGAGCAGCCTCAACCCGGTCTTCGTGCTGCCCGGCGCCGCCCGCGAGCGGGCCGAGTCGGTGGCCCTGGGGTTCGTGCAGTCCTTCGCCTTCGGGCACGGCCAGGTATGCACCAAGCCCGGGCTGCTGCTCGTCCCGGCCGGTGACGACGGTGCGCAGCTGCGCGCCGAAGTGGCCCGCGCCGTGGCCGCGATCGGCCCGTCGTGGCTGCTCAACGACGGGATTCGCACCATGTTCCGGCAGGGTGTGGAGCGACTCTCGGCGCTGCCCGGCGTGCGTACGGCCGCCGTCGGACGGCCCTCGGACGACGACGAGCGACTGGTCGCCGCGTCGCTGGTGAGCGTGGACGCCAAGGAACTGCTGCGGGGCGGGACACCGCTGCTGGAGGAGTGTTTCGGCCCGTTCGCCGTGCTGGCCGAGTACCAGGACTCCGCCGAGCTCGAAGAGCTCGCCGGGGTGCTGGGCGGGCAGCTGTCCTGCGCGGTGCACGCCGTCGAAGACGAGTGGGAGTCGGCGGGGCGGCTCGTCGACCGTCTCACCCGGACCTGCGGGCGGATCGTCTGGAACGGGTTCACCACCGGGGTGGCCGTCGGCTGGGCCACGCACCACGGTGGCCCGTACCCGGCGACGACCTCCCCGGAGCACACCTCGGTCGGCGCCGCGTCCATCGCCCGTTTCCTCCGTCCCGTCTGCTACCAGTCCGTGCCCGATGCCCTGCTGCCGCTCCAGCTGCGCGACGCCAACCCGCTGGGGCTGCCGCGTCGCGCCGACGGGACACTCAGCTGACACAGCCCAACTGGCTTACTGTAGAAAGGGCTTGCACACGTCACCTTCCGACGTCACACTGACTACCGCTTGTTACGTGCCCGCCGCTGCCCCCGTGGGGCGGTAGCCCGCCGCCACCGTGGAGCGGTCAGCGTCGACCATCCGCTCTGACCGGCGAGGACCGACGTACGAGGGGGAAGCTGCATGTCAGCGGCTGCAGTATGTGTGTCAGTCATGACCAGAAGCGAAGTGCTCCGCATGGGGGTGCGGGCCCTGTTGTCACGCACCCCGGGCGTCGCGTCCGTCCGCGACGACGCGTACGACCCGCAGGCCGCCGCGGCCATCGACTTCACCGAAGTGGACATCCTGCTGCTGTCCTGCCCCCGCCAGGAGTGGGTCCGCCAGGCGGCCGCCCGCGCAGGGGCGGCCGGGACGAAGGTGCTGCTCCTCCTGGACGAGCACATGATCAACGACCCCGACTCCATCCGCGGGGTCGTCGCTCACGGCGTACTGCTGAAACACGCACTGACGGCGGACGCACTGGCGCTCGCCTTCGACCAGGTCCGCAGCGGCGGCTTCCCCCTGCCCTCCGCGTTCTCCCACGCGCTGACCAGGCAGGCCCCCGACCCGGCCGCCGGCAGCCGCGAGCGCATCGCCACGCTCACACCGCGCGAGCGGGAAACGCTGCACCTGCTGGTGGAGGGCCTGAGCAACAAGCTGATCGCCCGCCGGCTGCGGATCTCGGAGCACGGCGTGAAGCGCCTCGTGGCCAACATCCTCGCCAAGATGAACTGCCCCAACCGCACGCAGGCGGCGGCCATCGCCGTACGTGAGGACGCCGACCAATTGAGCCGGGCCTGACCTTCCGGGACCTGGCGCCGTGAACCGCCCGACCGGGAAGCCACCACGGGTCGACGCCGGTCGGGTCAGAGCCACCGGCTCTTCTTCGGCGGCATCGGCTCGTTCTTCCTCGCTCGTTCTCCCTCGCTCGTGCTTCTGGCCGTCGTCACGCCACGGCCGATGCGTGAGGGCCGGCCCGCCCGCCCCGCGGCTGCCCGGCTCCGGGGCGGCGGGTCGAGGACCGCACCACGGCACCGGCGCACTGCCCCGGCATCGCGGTCGCGGCACCGTCCGCCCCCGCGGTACGGGCAGACGCCGGGACCGTTCCCGTCCCGGTCACGTGGCCGGGGTGATCTCGAGGACGGTTCCGGGCAGGGCCGACCGCAGCCGCCGGTCGTGGGTGACGACGACGAGCGTTCCCTCGTACGAGGTGAGGGCCGCCTGGAGCTCCTCCACCAAGGAGGGCGAGAGGTGGTTCGTCGGTTCGTCCAGCAGCAGCAGGTCGTACGAGCCCGTGACCAGGCGGGCGAGTTCGAGGCGGCGGCGCTGGCCGGTGGAGAGGTCCCGTACGGGCCGGGTCAGGTCGGCCTCGCGGAACAGGCCCAGGGCGAGCAGCTCGTCGGCGCGGTGCTCGCCGAAGGCCGCGAGCAGGGAACGGCTCTCCTCTTCGGGGGAGGCCGGCGCCGCCACCTGGCGCAGGATCCCGGCCCGTGCGGGCCGTCGCACCGTGGCACCCGGCTCCGGGGTCAGTTCGCCCGCCAGGACCCGTAGGAGCGTGGTCTTGCCCGCACCGTTGGGGCCGGTCACCAGGAGCCGGCCGCCTGCGGGAACACGGAGCGAGTCCAGTACCAGGCGCCCGGGTACGCGCAGGCCCTCCACCTCCACCGCGCGGTCCGCCGATCCCTCGATGTCCGCGGAGAACCGCAGCGGCTCGGGGGGCGCGGGCACCGGGTTCCCGGTGAGCCGCTGCAGCCGTTCGCGCGCGTTGCGGACGCGGCTCATGGCCCCGTGTGCGCGGGAGCGGGCCCTGAAGGCACCCGCGCCGCTGAACGCCCAGGGCCCTTTGCGCGGGATCGCATCGAGGCGGCCGATGTGGGAGTCGGCGAGCCGGGACTGACGGGCCACCTCGGTGCGCCACTGCTCGTACTCCCGTTCCTGCGCGGCGCGTTCGGCGGCCTTGGCGACGAGGTATCCCGGGTAGCCGTCGCCGTAGCGGCGGACCGCCCGTGTGTTCTGGTCGACCTCCAGGACGGTGTCGGTGACCCGGTCGAGGAACGTCCGGTCGTGGGTGACGGCGACCAGCGTGCCCCGGTGGGCACGCAGCCGCTCCTCCAGCCAGGCCACGGCCTCGTCGTCCAGGTCGTTGGTGGGCTCGTCCAGCAGCAGCAGTTCGGGCGCCGAGGCGAGCGTCGCGGCCAGGGCGAGGCGGGAGCGCTGGCCGCCGGAGAGGGTGCCGATCCGCCGCGACCGGTCCAGACCGGCCGGCTCGCCGAGGTGGCGCAGGGTGATGTCGACGCGGCGGTCGGCGTCGTACCCGCCGCGTGCCTCGAATTCCGCCTCGAGTGCGGCGTACCGGTCGTGGACGGCCGGGCCGGCGCCGTGGAGCGCGGCACCGGTCGCCCGCATCCGCCGTTCCAGGGTGCGCAGTTCGGACAGCGCCAGGTCGATGGCGTCGCCGACGCACGCCGTTTCCGGCAGGTCGAGTGTCTGCGCCAGATGACCCGTGCCGCCGGGTGCGACGACGCGGACCTCGCCGTTGTCGGGTCGCACGGTGCCGGCGAGCAGCCGTAGCAGGGTGGACTTGCCGGAACCGTTGTCGCCGATGACCCCCGCCTTCTCGCCGGGGCGGACCGTGAAGGACACCCGGTCCAGGACGAGGTGGTGGCCGTAGCGCTTGCTGACGTCAAAGACGGTGAGCTGGGAGAGGGCGGTTCGGGCGGCGGGCGACGCTTCCGGAGCACGGAGCAAGTGGTGTCTTCTTTCGTGAGGATACATAGACGAGACGTTCCGTATCGCTTCACCGAAGATAGCCCACCCGCCCCCATCACGCAAGACGCCACGTCTCGCCAACCGGTCGCGTCCACGGAACCGCTGGTCGTCGAGTTGTCGCCGAACTCCGGCGGGATTGTCCGTGATCGGTAACAGACGCATCCCATGGGCACCGTTCCTCGTCCTGTCAGGTGGTCTCAAGGCGACCGAGGATCGACGGGCGACGGCGGGGAAGCGGGGCGGACATGGCACGGCACGGTGGCGGGCGGGGCTGGTACGGCAAGGTGGCCGGGGCGGCGCTCGGGGTGACGGTGCTCGCCGTCGGCGCCTCGGTGTGGACCGCGCAGGCCGGCTCCGTGGACGGCCCGCCGCCGAAGGCGACCGCGCCGGCCACGCCGGGTGGCGACTCCGAGCCGGTCGACGCGACCATCGTGCACGCCTCGGACGCGGGGGCGCGCGGCGTCAACATCACCATCGACGACGGCCCCGACCCCGCGTGGACCCCTCAGGTACTCGATCTGCTGCGCGAGCACGGGGTGAAGGCCACCTTCTGCGTGACAGGGATTCAGGCACAGGCCCACCCTGACCTCGTGAAGGAGGTCGTCGCGGCCGGACACCGGCTGTGCAACCACACGGTGTCGCACGACACCGCCATGGACAAGAAGTCCGAGGCCTACCAGTCGAAGGAGATCCTCGACGCCGAACGCATGATCACCGAGGCCTCGGGGGGCGTACGGTCGATGTACTACCGGGCACCCGGCGGGGCCTTCACCCCCTACAGCCGCGGACTGGCCGCCTCCCGGGGCATGCGCCCGCTGGGCTGGAACGTGGACACCAAGGACTTCGAGCAGCCGGGCGCCGACGCCATCGTCGCCACCGTCGAACGAGAGCTCCCCAACGGGCCGACGATCCTCTTCCACGACGCGGGCGGCGACCGCACCCAGACCGTCGAGGCCCTGCGCCGCGTCCTGCCCTGGCTCAAGGAGCAGGGCTACTCCTTCGGCTTCCCCGTGCGCTGAGCCCCCGGCCGCCGGGGGGCCGGACGAGCCCGGCGGTGGGGGCGGACCCGGTGCCGGCCGCCGCCCCCACCTGAGCCGTCAGGGGTTCTCGATGGTGATGAAGGGGTCCCACTGGAAGTACCCCTTCAGCTGCCGGTGGCGGTCCAGGATCTGGAAGTAGAAGTGGTACACGACCTTGCCGGTCCTCTTGACCGTCGTCCGCCAGTAGTGGTCCTGGTAGTTCTGCGTCACGAAACCCGGGCTGCCTTCGCTCCCTTCCTGCGGCATCGGATAGACACCGTCGATCACCTCGATCTCCGGCGTCCTGATGAGCACGTGCTGGCTGTCGCTGCTCACGTACCGGTACAGGAGTGCCTTGTAGTCGGTGCCGAGCGACAGCGTCGTCTCCCGCCACCTGACGCTGTCCCCGGGTTCGGCCCGGAGGTTCAGCTCGGCGCCCGACGTGCCGATGACGTGGTCCTGGCGCGTCGTCATGTAGATCAGGCCGTGGTCCACGTGGGTCGGCACGTCGGGGTTCCTGGACGCGTTGGGGTTGCGCTCGACGATGGTGGCCGCGTCGAACGCGATCAGTACGTTGAGATCAGCCATTTCCTGCCTCCTTCGGATACGACGGACAGGGCGGACAGGGCGGATACGGCGGTTACGGCGGTTACGACGGGCGGGGCGTGGCGGGCTTCGGCACCTTGTACGCCATCGCCCGCGGGTAGTCGTGCCGGCGCAGGCGGACGCGGACCAGCAGCGGTCCGGCGTTGACCGGGTCGGCGGGGTCGGTGAGGCGGGCCAGCAGGGCGTCCAGCTCGGCGGTGTCCGCGACGCAGACCCCGTTCGCCGGGGTGTCCTTGCCGGCGAACACGGCGGCGAGACGGTCGTAGTGCCACGGGTGGAGGACGTTGTAGAAGTCCGGGCCGGCCTGGTCGTCGTCGGCGTAGTAGGACGGGTGGACCAGCATCTGCTCGATGCCGTAGAAGTGTCCGTTGTCCATGACGAACACCACCGACCGCAGCCCGAGCCGGGTGTGGGTGGAGATCTCCTGACAGGTCTCCTGGAAGGCACCGTCGCCGACGAACACCATCGGGCGGGCGGGTGTGCGCTCGGGGGCGAGCGCGGCACCGGTGGCCGCGCCGACCGACCAGCCGATGGACAGCCAGCTGACCTGGGACAGGAACCCGCCCGCGGGCAGCGACAGGTTCATCGAGCCGATGAGGGAGAAGGCGGCGTCGGAGACGACCGTCCAGTCCTCCCTGCTCTCGTGGCCCAGGAAGTGGTTGATCCGGTCGAACACGCCGTCGTAGGTGAGGTGCCCGGGATGTCCTCGGTGCCGGGAGTGCGAGCCGCTGATGTGGAGGGAGGCCCGGTGGTCCTCCAGGGCGGCGGGGCGGCCCTCGGGCGCGCCGTGGTGGGCGTGGGCCTCGGCGTAGTAGTCGGCGGCCAGGCCGCCCGAGCCGTACGCCTTCACCAGGGCGTCCTGGAGGGCGGGCAGCAGCTGTTCGAGCTGGACGTCGGGGAAGTAGGAGGCGCCGACGCTGACGCCGCCGTTCGCGGCCATCACCCAGTCGCCGCCGACGCACTGCTCGCCGCCGAGGTTCTTCGAGGTGGACCAGGCGCCGAGCCCGATCCGGCAGGTGGCCCAGTCCTTGAAGACCCACCGCACGTCCGGGTGGCTGGCGTGGCCGTTGTACACGCCGTGGAACTGCGGCAGGTCCTCGTCGACGACGGCCTTGGCGCCGACGGTGGTGCAGAACGGCACTCCGGTGGCCTCGACCAGGTCGGTGAGCCGCCCGCCGAGGCGGAACCGGTCGATCTCCTCGCCGGCCCACACCACCGGGCGGGGCCTGCCGTCCGGGCCGGGATGGTCGTCGATCAGGGTGAGGACCGCGGCGACGGCGCTGTCCAGCATGGTCTGGCCGCGTGCGCCGAACGGCCGCTCGCGGCGGCTGATCGGCTCCCGGGGCTCGGCGCAGGGCTCGTCCCACAGGTCCTCCATGACCTCCAGGTAGACGGGCCGGCGCTCGGAGAGGCACGCGGTGAGCGCGGCGTCGATCTGGGCGGGGGCGAGACCCGGGTTGGAGATGACCTGCGCGTCCACGGTGACCTGCCGGTAGACGTCCAGGTTGCTCTCCGTGCGGGGGCTCATGTGGGAGGTGAGCAGGCCGAGGGCGCGCTGGTTCTGCCACTGCTCGTAGGGCGGGGAGGCGTTGACGGCGATGAGCGGGACCCGTTCGACGTAGGCGCCGCCGCAGGCGTTGAGGAGGTTGAACGCGCCCACGCCGTAGGTGACGGCGGCCGCGCCCACGCCGTGGATGCGGGCGTAGGCGTCGGCGGCCTGGCCCGCTCCGCCCTCGGTGGGGGTGCCGACCCACTCGATGTCGCCCTCGGCGCGCAGCGTGGTCAGGAACGGACCCAGGTGGTTGCCGGGAACGCCGAACAGGTGGGTGATGCCCAGTTCGGCCAGGCGCAGGGCGAGGTAGCGGGCGACCGTGCACCCGGGGTTGATCGCGATCACGACGAGTGTTCCTCCGTGTCCGGCCCCGGGACGGTGACCGGTGGGGCGTGGTGGACGGCTACGGCGGTGCGGACGGCGCTCTCCAGGGCGCCCTCGATCCAGGCGTGTTTGAGGGAGGTGTGTTCCCCGGCGAAGTGCACGGGGCCCTCGGGCCGGGAGACGTCCAGGTGGAAGCTGGTCATCTGGTTGGCGGTGTAGATGGCGGCCTCGCCGAAGGCGTACGGGTCGCGGGCCCAGCTCTTGGTGGCGCCACGGCCGCTGAAGAACACCTCGATGCGGCGGCCGTGCAGGGCCTGGAGGTTGCGCAGGGCGTAGACGTAGCGCTCGGCGGGGCGCATGGAATCCCAGCGCGCGGCGTCGTCGGACCAGCAGTACGAGGCGAGCACGACGCCGCCGGCGGAGCCCTCGACCCGGTGCGAGGGGTAGTACGTGAACCGGTTGGGGTTGTCGGTGGCGGAGCCCCCGCCGAAGCAGTGGGTGGCGGGGCGGACGGCGGGGCCGCGCAACGGCATGGTGCTGTCGATCCGCCGCATCTCCTCGGTGACGCCGCTGTCCTTGACCGCGGCACCGAGCAGGCCGGTGAACGCCGGGGCGGGCCCGGTGCCCGTGCTGACGAGTGTGAGACCGCTGTCCGCGTCGGCGCCCCGCCGGTAGTGCTCGTACAGTCCCGGCGAGACGCGGTCCAGCTCGCCGCGCCAGTCGTCCTCGGTGAACTCCCACCACCGGTGACTGAACTCCAGCAGCACCTTGGTGGCCTGGTCGTAGTGGGTCTCGATGACGGCGCGGCGCTTCTTGTACGACATCGAGGGGACGATCTCCACGAAGCGCAGCGCGGAGAACGGGACGGTGACGATCGCCAGGTCCGCGGTCCACAGGCGCGGCGGGGCCTCGGGGTCGTTCTCGGCGACGGTCTGCACGGCGACGCCCCAGCCGTCGGGGCCGACGGCTCCGGTGCCCTCGGGGTCGGTGTCGCGGCTGGGGTCGTGGTATTCGAGGCGGATCATGCGGTGGCCGAGCCGCACCTCGTCGCGCAGGCCCTGGTGGAGGGCGTGCGGCAGGCGCCAGCTGCCACCGGGTATCTCCCAGTAGCGGACGGCGGGGTTGATGTCGCTGCGGCTCAGGAAACTGTGGAAGAAGGAGAGGTGGAGCCGCGAGGACATGTTCTCCAGCGTTCCGACGGCCTCGACCGCCTCGTCGCTGAGTCCGGCGTGGTCGCGCAGGAAGCCGCCCATCGAGTAACCGTCGAAGTCGCGGATCACCCGGGCCCAGCCCTCGACCCACGCGTCGAACGGTTTGTTGACGCGTTTTCCGTCGACGATGTCGGAGTAGTAGTCGCGCACGCTCTCCAGCGCGTCGTCGACCATCTTCACGACGGGGGCGCGGACCTCGTCGTCGGTGAGGTGGAAGCCCTCGTTGAGCCTTTCGGGACCGGTGGTGTAGTCGGCCCGCCGCACCTGGACCCGGTTGGCGCGGATCCAGGAGTTGCCGCGCTTGTCGGGTTCCCGGTAGTCGGGGCTGTCGTCGCCGTAGGTCCAGGTCCGGCCGGTGAAGGAGGTGTACGTGACCGGCGGGACGGGGACGTCGGGGCCGCTGCCGGTGGAGGGGTCCACGTCCACGTTGTAGAACTGGCGGCGGCCGAGTCCGAGCTTGTCGACGAGGGCGAGGACGAGCGGGTGGAAGTCGGGCAGCCGCATGGCGCCGGCCTCGGCGTACTGGGCCGGGTCGGCGAAGGGCTGGTGGTGCTTGGTGGCGCGGAAGGTCTTGATGCGTCCGCCGACGCGGTCCGCGTTGGCCTCGAGGATCGTGACGTCGTGGCCGGCGTCCTTGAGCAGGCGGCCCGCGACGAGGCCGGTGATGCCGGCGCCGACGACGAGGATCTTCTTGCGCGGGTGGCGGGTGGTGCCGAGGCGGCCGGTGTCGATCAGGGTGTGGAGGTAGTCGAGCTTCAGGTCCTTGCCGTCCGGGCCGACGAGAAGGAGTTCGCGGGCAAGTCGGAGACAGGTCTGCCAGCGCGCACGCGTGGCGGAGTTTTCCCGTGGATTGTCGGTCATAGCTTGCGATCGTAGAGATGGAGAAACGGTTTCCCGGTTTCCTCCGTGGACAAAGTCCAAAAAGCGCCGATCACGCCGCTTGACGTGAATTCGGCTTGCCCGATTTCCCCACGACGGGCAGATGGTCCGCCAGGGGCGGATGAGGAAAGAGAAGCAATGCCGAATCGATAATCCGATTACGGAATGCGGGCTTCCTGGTGCCTCATTTGGTAAG
This sequence comes from Streptomyces sp. NPDC017890, assembly GCF_044328675.1. Taxonomy (NCBI): domain Bacteria; kingdom Bacillati; phylum Actinomycetota; class Actinomycetes; order Kitasatosporales; family Streptomycetaceae; genus Streptomyces; species Streptomyces sp. NPDC017890. The sequence continues at coordinate 67,946 of NZ_JBIRHU010000009.1, read as the reverse complement.
TGGTGCCGCAGACCGACCGGGGCGGGAAGGGTGCCGGGACAGTGGTTTTCCGCCCCGTCGCCGCCCCGTCGCCGCCCCGTCGCCGCCGCGGCGCTGCCCCGTCGCCGCCGCGGCGCTGCCCCGTCGCCGCCGCGGCGGCCCTGCATGCACCGGGCCCTGCGGGCGCCGCCAGGTGCGGGCGCCGCGGTCAGCCGGTGACCGCGACCGGGGCGGTGGGTTCCCAGACGAAGCCGTCCGGGTCGCTGAACGGGCGGTCGGCGCCGGAGAGCACGAGCCGGTGCGAACCGGTGCCCTCGGCGGGAACGCCCGCGACCTTGGCCAGGCCACGGCGCTTGTACAGGGACAGCTTGACGGTGCCCGGCCCGGTGGCGAACTCGACGTACTTGCCGCCGAAGCTCTTGCCCACGGTGAGGCCCTGCTCGACGTAGAACCGCTTGCTGGCCCTCACGTCCTCGACGCCCAGCAGAAGCACGAGTTCGTCGACGTCCCGCGTGACCGGGCCGGTGTCCTTCTTCGCTGACGTCGCGATCTGCCAGATCGTGCCGTCCGGGGCCTGGACGACGCCGCCGTAGCCCCACAGCGACTTCGCGGCGGGCTTGAGGGCGGTGGCGCCGGCGTCGAGGGCGGCGCCGACGAGTGCGTCGACGTTGCCCGGCTGGGACACCACGAGCGACAGGGTGAAGCCGCGGAAGCCGGTCGTCGGGGCCTCGGAGGCGCGCAGGCGGACCCGCGACGGGTCCAGCCCGAGGGCGGCGGAGCAGAAGTGGGCGGCCGCCTCGGGGTCGGCCACCTCCAGGGTGACGGAGTCGATGGAGTTCATGTCTTCGACGGTACGGACGGCCGGGCCGCCGGCGCTTCTCGAAAACTGACCATGCCGCGCGGGCCGGCGCACGCGATCTTCGCCGGTTGTTCATTCGGCGGTCCGGCCTCCCTCGTCAGCGGCTGAAACGATTCGGCGTCGCAGCGGTCCGTAACGGAGGAACGATGTCCCCGAAGAGCAGGAGAACCGGCGCCGCGTTCGCGGCCCTCGCCGTGGCCGCCGGTACCCTCGCGGGCGCCGGCGTGGCCGGCGCGGACCAGCGCGAGCGGGGCCACCACCGGCCGCAACGGCCCGCGGCCCCGGTGGCTTTCGAGCGCACCGCCACCTACCCCGTCTTCCGGAACCGGCCGGCCGGCGAGGACCCGGCCGCCGCGACCGTCGCGGAGATTTCGGCGGTCAGCGAGGACGGGCGCACCCTCGTCCACACCGACGCGGCGGCCCGGCGGATCGGCTTCCTCGACATCGGCGACCCCGACCGCCCGCGCGGCCTCGGCACCCTGTCACTGGCCCGGCTCGGCGACGCCGAGGACGAGCCGACCTCGGTGTCCGTGGTCGGCCAGTACGTCCTCGTCGTGGTGAACACCAGCGCGAGCCACACCGAACCCTCCGGCCGGCTCGACGTCATCTCGCTGCACGACCGCGAACGGGTGGCGAGCTTCGACCTCGGCGGGCAGCCCGACTCGGTCACGGTCAGCGAGGACAAGCGGTACGCGGCGATCGCGATCGAGAATGAACGGGACGAGGAGGCGGCCCCGCCCGGCGGCGAGGAGGGCGACCTCCCCCAGCCGCCGGCCGGCTTCGTGCAGATCGTCGACCTGAGGAAGGGTGTCTCTCCCGCGCGCTGGCGGACCCGGGCCGTTCCCCTGACGCGGGCCGACGGCACGGCGCTGCCCGTGCTGGCCGCCGCCGGGATCGCCGCGCCGACCGACCCGGAGCCGGAGTACGTCTCCGTCAACGGCCGCGGCCAACTCGCCGTGACGCTGCAGGAGAACAACGGCGTCGTCCTCATCGACCTGCCGACCGGCCGGATCACCAAGGCGTTCAGCGCCGGTACGGCGACGGTGGACGGCATCGACACGGTCGAGGACGGCACGATCGACCTGACCGGGTCGGTCACCGACGTGCCGCGTGAGCCCGACGCGCTGGGCTGGATCGACGACCGCTACCTGGCGACCGCCAACGAGGGCGACTGGCGCGGCGGCACCCGGGGCTGGTCCGTCTTCGACAGCCGGACCGGGAAGGTGGTCTGGGACGCGGGCAACGGCTTCGAACGGCTCGCCGTGCGGTACGGGCTGTACGACGAGGGCCGGTCCGAGAACAAGGGCACCGAGCCGGAGGGCCTGGCGATCGCCGAGTACGACGGCGTGCCGTACGCCTTCGTCGGCTCGGAGCGCGGCAACTTCGTCGCCGTCTACGACGTCAGCCGGCCGGCCCGCCCGGTCTTCCGCCAGGTGCTGCCCACCACCAACGGCCCCGAGGGCCTGCTGCCGATCCCGTCGCGCGGTCTCCTCGCGGTCTCCAGCGAGGAGGACGACGCCGAGGCGGGCGTACGGGCCACCGTGAGCATCTTCCGGCTGGGCCGAAGCACGCCCGGCAACCCGGTCTTCCCGGGCATCGTCTCGGCCACCGAAGCCACCCGAACCACCGGAACCACGGAAGCCACCGGATCCACCGGCACCATCGGCTCCATCGGTTCCACCGGCGCGCCGATCGGCTGGGGCGCGCTCGGCGCGCTGTCCGCCGTACCCGGCAGGCCGCACCAGCTGTACTCCGTCACCGACGCGGCGTACTCCACCACCAGGATCCTGACCGTCGACACGGCGCGCGCGGGCCGGCCGGCGGTCGTCACCCGGGCGCTGACCGTCAGGGACGCCGCGGGGCAGCCGGTCGGCTACGACGCCGAGGGCATTTCCACCCGGCCGCGGGGCGGGTACTGGCTCGCCGTCGAGGGCGGGACGGGCGCGGGCAACCGGCTGGTCCGGCTCGACCGCGACGGGGTGACCCGGCAGGTCGTCCCGCTGCCGGCGGACGTCGCCGCGGGTCTCGGCAAGCAGGGGCTGGAAGGGGTCGCCGCCACCACGGACCGGCGCGGCCGCGAGGTGGTCTGGGCCGCACTGCAGCGCGAGGCCGAGGGCGACCCGGCGGGGGTCGTGCGGCTCGGCCGGTACGACGTCGAGGCCGGCACATGGAGCTGGTACGGCTACCGGATCGGGGCCACGACCACGCCGGGCGACTGGATCGGCCTCTCCGAGATCACCGTGGTCGGGGACAGGCTGGCGGTCGTCGAACGCGACAAGCTGAACGGGCCGGCCGCCGCGGTCAAGCGGATCTACACCGTCGACATGCCGGGGTCGGCGGCGCCTACGGGGTCGCTGCCCGTGCTGACCAAGAGGCTCGCGTACGACGTCCTGCCCGCGCTGCGGGCCACGAACGGCTGGACCCAGGAGAAGCTCGAAGGACTGGCCGTGGCCGGCGACGGCCGGGTGTACGCCGTGACCGACAACGACGGCCTGGACGACGCCACCGGGGAGACGGTCTTCCTCGACCTCGGCTCCGTCAGGAACGTCTTCGGCCGGCGCGGCTGACGGCGAGGATCCGGGCGGTCGCCGGTGAACGGCCGGTGACCGCCCGTTCCGAGCCGGGTGCGGAAGAAGAGGCGCCGAAGAACCCGCGCCGGGAATGTCAGGCCAGTTCGAGTCGGGGTTCCGGCTGCCGCGCCGGTGCCGCGCTTTCCGGTTCCCACAGTCTGGTGGTCCGCACATATCCGTACACCACCGAGGCCATGGCCAGAACGAGAAGCGGCCCGAACACCCACGGACGTGCGGCCATTTCCACCGGCAGATACCGGGCCGACGCCAAGAGCGCGGCGAAGACCACTGCACCGTAGGCGACCAGCTTGATTCCCGACCGGTCCCAGCCGCGGTCGAACGTGCGCAGCGCCGCCTCGATCGTGACCGCGAACACCACGCCCGCGAGGATGTCCATGCCGTAGTGGTAGCCGAATCCCAGCGTCGCGCCGAGGGTGGCGATAAGCCAAAACGTTCCTGCGAAGCGCAGGACGCGTGGGGCCCTGCGGGAGTGGATGAAGATGACGGTGGCCCACGCCGTGTGCAGGCTGGGCATGCAGTTGCGGGGCGTGACGTCGTCGTACGTCCACGGGTGCGGGGCGCTGACCGGCGGTGGCGTGTGCGGCCACAGGTCGGCCATCGCCCACTGCTCGCCGCCGGTGCCGAACGCGCCGGTGCCGTAGGTGAAGACCGGTCCGACCACCGGGTAGATCATGTAGACGGCCGGCCCGAGGAGGCCTATCACCAGGAACGTACGCACCAGGTGGTGGCCCGGGAAACGGCGCTCGGCCGCCACGTTGCGCAGCTGGTACAGCGCGACGACGACCGCGGCCACCGCGAGCTGGGCGTAGATCCAGTCGAGCACGTGCTCGCCGACGGGGCCCGTGGCGGCGACCATCCGGCCCGCCAGCCACGACGGGCTGCCCAGCGCGTGATCGGCGATCGCCACGTACGGGTCGAGCACCTCCGGGCGGGTCTTCGACGTGACCAGCAGCCAGGTGTCGCCCGTCTTGCGGCCGGCCACCAGCAGCAGGCCCAGCCCGACCCCCTTCAGCAGCAGGACCCGTTCCCGGCCGGTGCGGCGCGTGACGGCGATGACCGCGCAGCCCAGAATCACCCACAACGCGCCGTTGCCGAAGGAGTGGCCTTCGCTCACCCCGGCGTCGAAGACCCACCGCACCAGCAGGAAGGCGGTGTCGATACCGATCGCGGCACCGGCCGCGACGAGCCGTTGCCGCCAGGTGAGCACCACCATCATCAACGCCATGCTCGCGTACAGCAGCGGCCCCGAAGCGGGGGCGAACACCACCTCCTTCGCCTGGTTGGTCAGCGGCCCCGGCAGGCCGTAGCGACGCGCGGCGACCTCCAGCGCGATGGTGAAACCGAGGGCCGCCACACCCGCCACGGCCCAGAGTCTGGTACGTGGTTGCCCCCAAGCGGAGAAGGCATTTCTCCGCTTTATTCGTGAAAATACCTGTGATGGCATTTGTCTCAATCTTCATGGTTCCGGAAAGCAGCAAAGCAGCCGTCGGCAGAAAAGACGGGAGGATTACATTGCGGGTTCCGGTCCTGAATTGTCGAGGCCGGCGTCCCGCCTCCGGGGCGCGGAAGGGGCGACGCCCGGAAGGCGCCGCGACGCGGACGTCGGAGTGCGGGTGCGGTGACGCTGGGGCACCTCGGGCACGTCGACCCCGCCGTCACGATCCCGCCGACGGTGAGCCGGTGGCCGAGCAACGTCTGGACGACGGAGCACCTGCGCCGACGGCCGGTCGTGGAGCCGACGGCAGGTCGTGGATCAGTGCCGAGGATCCGGCCGACGCGATGGCCGACGTGTCCTTTGTCTCGATAGACGGGCCTCGCCGCTTTTGCCGCTTTCGCCGCACCCGACGGGCGAAGGGGTCGGCGCAGGCATCATCGCGCGAGGTCATGGCACTGCCGGCAGGGGCCCGGACGGCAAGGCTGCGGCCCGCGGAGTCCAATATCTCCTGCCATGACAGGAGAATTCGAGCGGACGCCCGGGGAATATTCCTCCACCGGCCGGTCAGAGCAAGATTATCGCCAGCTCCCGGGCGATCACGGCGTGCTACTGTCGATGGAAGTTGCAGTTGTGGTTGCCTGAAGGTTTTGTCCGACGGGGTGATCATCACGGCGACCGGAGTTCACACAGGGTGAACTCCGAGCACCGTACCGAAGGAGAAAATCATGGCTTCCGGCACCGTGAAGTGGTTCAACGCGGAAAAGGGCTTCGGCTTCATCGAGCAGGACGGCGGCGGCCCCGACGTCTTCGCCCACTACTCGAACATCAACGCCCAGGGCTTCCGTGAGCTCCTCGAGGGCCAGAAGGTGACGTTCGACATCGCGCAGGGCCAGAAGGGCCCGACCGCCGAGAACATCACCCCTGCCTGACGTTCACGCATACTTCGCAGCTGGGGCCCGCACCTCGCGGTGCGGGCCCCAGCTCGCCGCGTTTCCGGGCACAGACCGCCCCGCGGGGTCCGTTCACCTCCCCGCGCATTCAGTTTCCTCTCTTTCATCAATTCTCCCGGTCCATTCGGCTCCCTACGCCGAGACCGATCGGGGCCGGCTCGTTCTTGCGATTCCCTGCGCTGCTCTTTCGCTGCGGGTCTCCCTTGATACGTGCCGTATCAAGGAAGGTTCCCCATGAACCGCGTACGCACCAACGACCGCCGACGCTCCGGCGGCGGCCCCCGCCGCCCCCAGACCTCCGGGCGCCGACCGGCCGCCCCGCAGGGCGAGTTCGCGCTGCCGAAGACGGTCACACCGGCGCTGCCCGCCGTCGAGTCGTTCGCCGAGCTCGACATGCCGGCCCGCATGCTGACCGCGCTCGGCAACGAGGGCGTGACCGTGCCGTTCCCCATCCAGGCGGCCACCCTGCCGAACTCACTGGCCGGCCGCGACGTACTCGGCCGCGGCCGCACCGGCTCGGGCAAGACGCTCGCCTTCGGCCTCGCCCTGCTGGCCCGTACGGCCGGGCAGCGTGCCGAACCGCGGCGTCCGCTCGCCCTCGTCCTCGTACCCACCCGTGAGCTGGCCCAGCAGGTCACCGACGCCCTCGCCCCGTACGCCCGCGCCGTGGGCCTGCGGTCGGCCACCGTGGTCGGCGGCATGTCGATCGGCCGGCAGGCCGGCGCGCTGCGGGGCGGCGCGGAGGTGGTCGTGGCGACGCCCGGACGGCTCAAGGACCTCATCGACCGGGGCGACTGCCACCTGGACGACGTCTCGATCACCGTGCTGGACGAGGCCGACCAGATGACCGACATGGGCTTCATGCCCCAGGTCACCGCCCTGCTCGACCAGGTGCGTCCCGAGGGGCAGCGGATGCTGTTCTCGGCCACCCTGGACCGCAACGTCGACCGGCTGGTCCGCCGCTACCTGACGGACCCGGTGGTCCACTCCGTCGACCCGTCGGCCGGTGCCGTCACCACGATGGAGCACCACGTGCTGCACGTGCACGACACCGACAAGCACCGCACGACCACCGAGATCGCGGCGCGGGACGGCCGGGTGATCATGTTCCTGGACACCAAGCACGCCGTGGACCGGCTGGTGAAGCACCTGCTGAGCAGCGGCGTCCGCGCCGCGGGCCTGCACGGTGGCAAGTCCCAGCCGCAGCGCACGCGGACCCTCGCCCAGTTCAAGGACGGGCACGTGACCGCTCTGGTGGCGACCAACGTCGCGGCCCGCGGCATCCACGTCGACAACCTCGACCTGGTCGTCAACGTCGACCCGCCCAGCGACCACAAGGACTACCTGCACCGGGGCGGCCGTACGGCCCGCGCCGGCGAGTCCGGCAGCGTCGTCACCCTGGTGACGCCGGGTCAGCGGCGCGACATGACGCGGCTGATGGCCTCGGCCGGTATCACCCCGCAGGTCACGCCGATCCGTTCGGGCGAGGCGGAGCTGTCCCGCATCACCGGGGCGCAGGCCCCGTCCGGTGTGCCGGTCGTCATCACCGCACCGGTCGTGGAGCGCCCGCGCCGCGCCGCGTCCGGCGGGGGCTCCTCGTCCCGTGGCCGTCGCGGCCGCGGCGGGCAGGGCCGCACCGGCCAGGGATCCACCGCGCAGGGCCGCACCGGCCAGGGATCCGCCGCGCAGAACCGCACGGGCCAGGGGTCCGCCGCGCAGGGTCGCACCGGCCAGAGCCGCGGCACCCAGGGCAGGCCCGCCGGCGAGGCGCCGCGCCGCAGGCCCAGGCGCCAGTCCGCCGGTGGCTCGGCCGCCTAGGGGCCTGCTTCAGACCATCGCGAACGGCAACCCACCCGTCCCCTCTCCCCCTTGTGGAGGCATCATGCGCTGTGTCATCGCCCGGTACCCGTTCGACCTCACCAAGGCCGGGGTGCTGGATTCGATGAAGGGTGTCACGCCCGAAGCCGTCACGGGTGAGTCCGTGACCATCGGCCGCCGCCGCTACCCCGTCAAGCAGGTGGGCGAGGTCGTCACCCGGCAGGACCGCCGCGACTTCTCCAGCGGCGAGGTCACCCGGGCCATGGCCCGCCTCGGCTTCACCTGCCACGCCGCCCCCGGGGCCGAGCCCGCGCCGGCGCCCGCCGCCACGCCGGTCGAGACCGCGTCGGCGCTGCTCGGCGGCACGACGCCCCTGGACGTGTAAACAGCGGGACGTGTGAGGAGAGGGCGGGTACGCAGGCGGAGCCTCCGTACCCGCCCTCTCCTGCGTTCTCCCTTCCGCGCCTCTCCCGCGTTCCTCCCGCGTCAGGAGGGTCCCGGGGCAGCCGCGCCGTGGTACTCCGACGGGGCGGGCGCGGTGCTCGGGCGGGCCGACGGCTCGGCGCCGGGCTCCCTCGACGGTGCCTCCCCGACGGCGGGCGGGGTGCTCGGCACAGCCGACGGGGCGGCGCCGGGCGTGGAGTCCCGCGCGGAGGGCGTGGACGCCTCGGGCGAGGGCCCCCGCGCGGGGTCGCGGGACGGGGCGGGACTCGGCGTGGCCGTCGGCGTGGGGCCGGCGGGGGCCGGTGCCAGCGGGGCCGTCGGGCGTGTGGGTGACGCGGGGGCCACCCAGTGCAGCGGCAGCGCGATCAGGGCGGCGGCGGCAGCGGTCGCGGCGGCTCCGGCCGCGGCGCGGAGCAGGCGCCGTCGGGACGCCGCCCGGCGGACCGCCTCGTAACGGCCGGGGGGCGGTCCCAGGTAGTCGCCCCCCGGGCGCAGCACGACCAGCAGCGGATCGTCGTCGTCGCGCTCGAACCCCGGGTCGTCCTGGTCGTCCTCAAGGCGTGTGGTCAAGGCTTCTCCTCAGATGGACGCGGAGCAGTTCGCGGGCCGCGTGGAGGTCGGCCTTGACGGTTCCTTCCTTGCGCCCGGTCAGCACGGACACCTCCCGGATCGGCATGTCAGCGTAGTAGTGCAGAAGGATCGGCACGCGCAGTCGTTCCGGCAGGGACTGCACGAGCAGCCGTACCGAGGGGTCGGCCTGCTCGGGGTGCGGACGCACGGCGACCTCCGCGGTGACCCGGCGCACCGCCCGGCGCTCGCGCTCCAGTTTGCGCCAGTGGTCGCGGACGAGGTTGGCGGCCGTGACGTAGAGGAAGCCGCGGGGCTCCTCCACGGACGTCCAGCGGGCCCAGAGCCGGGTGAACGCCTCCGAGGCGATCTCGTGGGCCGTCTCGTCGTCGTCGACGAGCCGGCGGCACCAGCCGGCGAGGCGCGGATACAGGGCGGCGAACAGCTCGGACGCCGCCCTGTCACGGGACCGTTTCAACGCTCTCCAGGGTCGTGAGGGGGGCACGGGGTGTACGGGGTGCGGGGTGAGCGTGGCGCGGGTGCGGGCGTTCGGTCAGGAGTCCTCGGGGCTCGTCGCGCTCGTGGTCGTGGTCTCAGTCGTGGCCGCGGTCAGCTCGGCGAAGACGATGACGTTGTCCCGGTACTCGTCGCCGACCCGGGGGCCGCCGCAGGTGATGAGCCGCAGCTCCGGTCGGTCCACGTCCCCGTAGACGTCGTCCGTCGGGAAGTCGGCGCGCGCCACCGTCCGTACGGAGGTGACCGTGAACTCCGCCGCCGTGCCGTTCTCCAGGCGTGCCTCGATCCGGTCGCCCCGGTGCAGCCGCGCGAGGTGCCGGAAGACGCCGTCCCCGTGGGTGCCGACCGTGACATGGCCGAGGATGACCGACGGGCCCGTCTGGCCCGGGGTCGGCGAGTGCCGGTACCAGCCGGCGCGGTCGTCGTCCGTGAGAGGCGGGACCTCCACCGTGCCGTCCGAAGCCAGCCCCAGCCGCATCACCGGGGTGTCGACCCCGATGGCCGGGACCCGCAGGCCGACCGGGACCGAACGCTCCAGCGGGCGGGGCGTCTTCGCGGCGGCGTGCGCGGGCGGTGCGGTGGTCGCGGGGCCCGCGGGCGTGTCCCGGCCGCTTTCCCGACCGGTGCCGCTGCCGCAGCCCACGAGGAGTACGGCCAGCGCGGTGGCGGCGAGGGCACGCCCGGAGAGCGGGGTCATGCCCCGGTCGCCGCCCGCCGGCGACGTACGACGAAGAGGACCGCGCCGCCCGCGACGAGCGCCGCGCCGGCGCCCGCGCCGACGAGCCCTTCGTCGGTCCCGGAGGTCTCCGGCGCCGCCACTCCGGTATCGGGCGCGCCCTCGGGCACGGTGGAGACCTGGCCCTCGGCCGGTGCCGGGGCGGGTGCCCGGGACGGTTCGGCCGCGGGAGCCGGGGAGCTGACGGACGGCACCGGCGTCGGCACCTCGCTCGGTTCGGTGCCGGGGCTCGGGGCACCGGCGGCCGGAGGGGCGGAGGGGACCGGGCTGGGGTCGTCGGCGAACGCGGGCGCGGTGCCCGCCAGTACGACGGTGCAGGCCAGTGCCACGGCACTGAGGATGGTTCGGCGCATCGGGTCGCTCTCTCTCGTCGGTGATCGTCGGTGGGACGCGGGTGCGTGCCGCATGGGGTGCGGACGCGGATCGGACGGAGAGACGAGGCGACGGCGGACCGGGTTGCAAAGAGATGGCAAAGTCTCGGGTCATGCAGAAGGCCCGCACCTTGCGGTGCGGGCCTTCATGCGCTGTTCGCGCGCGTCTTAGGCGGGAACGATGTTCTCCGCCTGCGGGCCCTTCTGGCCCTGCGTGACGTCGAAGTTCACCCGCTGGCCCTCCTGGAGCTCACGGAAGCCCTGGGTGGCGATGTTCGAGTAGTGGGCGAAGACGTCGGCGCCGCCGCCGTCCTGCGCGATGAAACCGAAGCCCTTTTCGGCGTTGAACCACTTCACGGTACCGGAAGCCATGTCTTTTACTCCTAGGCAGTGCTGGAGGCCCGCACCGTGCGGGCCTTCACATCGCTGCGATGATCACCTGCCCGGAAAACCGGTAACACAAATGGCAACCACAACTGCAACTGTTGCCCAGCGTAGCACGAAATGATTCGGCGGCGCGGAAATGAATCGCGCGGAAAGACGCTCCCGCATTTAGCGTCGGATAGTTTTTCCGGCGTCCGCCGAATATCTGTTTCGCAGAGGTCAGGTTTTCACTCGCCGCGCCGTTCTCCGTTCCCGCCGGGCGCCTCGGCCTCGCGGCGGAGCTCCTCGTTCATGCGCAGCGCAGCCTCCAGATCGTCCTCCAGGCGGACGATGCGGCAGGCGGCCTCGATGGGCGTTCCCTGGTCGACCAGCTCGCGGGCGCGGGCGGCGCGACGCAGTTGCTGGCGCGAGTAGCGGCGGTGGCCGCCTTCCGAACGTGTCGGGCTGACCAGCCCCGCCTCACCGAGGGCGCGGAGGAAACCGGGCGTGGCACCGATCAGCTCGGCCGCCCTGCCCATGGTGTAGGCCGGGTACTGGTCGTCGTCGAGCCGGTCGGCGGCCTGCGGCCGACCTTCGGCGCTCAGCCTGCTCTCCGGGGGCATGCATACCTTCCCGCGGACCGCTGGGGACACGGCCCGCCGCAGGGAATCCGGTTCCCCCGCACCTGAACTCTAGTCGCGCCCGTCGGATACCTGCCGCGGCGAACACATATCCGCTGGGCTCGGCGGCCGTGCCGGCCCGGTCGGCCGGAGGCGGAACGGGCCGCCGGAGGAGGACGCCCGGGAGAGGGGGAAGAGGAGGGACCGGCCGGGCGGGGCGCGGCAGGACGGGCGGGGCGGGCAAGGACGGGCCGGACCGGGCAAGGCGGGACGGGACCAGCAGGACCGGGCAGGGCGCGGGACGGAAGGTACAGCCTGCTGTACCTCGAACCGGGCGGCCCACGGGATCGGCCGGAGGGTGCCGGGGTCCCTAGCGTCGGTGACGTACCGAGCGAAGCCCACGGAGGACGCCGCGATGACGCACCAGGACCCGTACCGCCTGAGCACACCCCCGCCCCGCACGCCCGAGCGGGGCCCGGACGCCGTCTCCCGCGGGGAGGTCCTCCGTACGCTGCTGTGGGCCGTCGTCGTGGTCAGCGCGGTCGCCAACATGGCCGCCTCCCTGGCCGGTGCCCCCACCGCGGTGCACCTGGCCAGCGGTGTGGTCACCGTCCTCGCCGCCGGAACGCTCGTCGTGCGCGGTCTGCGGGGGCGTCGATGAGCACCGCGGTCACGACGGCCACCGCGCGCCGGGCGCCCGCCATCGCGCTGGCGAACGTCGCCAGAACGTTCCCGGGGGACGTACGGGCCCTCGACGACGTGTCGCTCACCGTGGAGCACGGCACGTTCCTCGCCGTGATGGGGCCCTCGGGGTCCGGCAAGAGCACCCTGATGCACTGCGCCGCCGGGCTGGACTCCCCCACGTCGGGCAGTGTCCGCATCGACGGGCGGGAGATCTCCGGGCTGGACGAGACCCGCCGCACCGAACTGCGCCGCGAGCACGTCGGCTTCGTCTTCCAGGCGTACAACCTGATCCCCTCGCTCAGCGTCGAGGACAACATCACGCTGCCGCTGCGCCTGGCCGGCCGGCGCCCTGACCGGGACTGGCTGCGCTCGCTGACCGAGCGGGTCGGGCTCGCCGACCGGCTGTCGCACCGGCCGGCGGAGCTGTCCGGCGGGCAGCAGCAGCGGGCCGCCGTCGTACGGGCGCTGGTGGCGAGGCCCGCCGTCGTGTTCGCCGACGAGCCGACCGGCGCGCTGGACCTGCGCAGCGCCCACCAGGTGCTTGACCTGCTGCGCGCACTCGTCGACGACCTGGGCCAGACGGTGGTGATGGTCACCCACGACCCGGCCGCCGCGGCCCGCGCGCACCGGGCGCTGGTGATGGCCGACGGCCGGGTGGTGGAGGCGATGGAGCGTCCGACCGCGCCGCGACTGGCCGAGCGGCTCGTCGCGTTGGCGGAGCGGTAGACCATGCTGCACCTTGCCTGGCGGATGGCCGCCCACCGGATCACCGCGCTGCTCGCCGTGGCGTGCGCGGTTCTGGGCGGCGCGGCGCTGATCACCACCACCGGTGTGCTGGCCGAGTCGGGGCTCCGCTCCCAGCTGCCGCCCGGGCGGCTCGGTGGCGCGGACGTCGTGGTCGCGGCCGATCAGGAGTTCCACCCGAGCGGGGACCTGCCGATCGCGCTGCCCGAGCGCGCCACGGTCCCGGACCGGCTCGTCGACCGGCTGGCCGCCCTGCCCGGAGTCACCGCGGCCGTCGGTGACATCGGCTTCCCGGCGGCGCTGGTCGACGCGCGCGGACAGGTCGTGGCGTCCGCCGAGGACCCGAGGACGGCGGGTCACGGCTGGTCGACGACGAAGCTGCTGGCGGACCCGCGCGTGGCGGGCCGGGCGCCCTCGGCCACGGACGAGGTAGCCGTGGACGCGGCGGCGGGCGTCGCGGTGGGCGAGTGGGTCCAGGTCGTGGCGAACGGCCGCCCCGCCGCCCCGTACCGGGTCTCCGCGCTGGTCGACGCCCCTGGTGCGGGCGTCTACTTCGCGGACGGGACGGCCGCGCGCCTGGCCGGGCGGGACGGTGAGGGCGACGGACCGCGCGCCGGGACCGTCGACCTGATCGGCCTGCGCGTCGACGACGGTGCCGGGGAGCGGGTCGCCTCGGCGGCCCGCGAAGCGGTGTCGGGCACCGGGCTGGAGGTCGTCACCGGCGCGGACCGGGGGGAGGCCGTGTCGCCCGGCGTGGGTTCGGCGCGCTCGCTGCTGATCCTGCTCGCCGGGTCGCTCGCCGGGATCGTGCTGCTGATCACCGGGTTCGTCGTCGCGGGCGCGCTGGGCGTGACGATCGCCGGACAGCGCCGCGACCTGGCGCTGATGCGGGCGGTCGGGGCGACCCCGAAGCAGATCCGCCGCCTGGCCGCCGCGCAGACGACGGTCGTCGCGGCGGTGGCCCTGGTGCCGGGCGTCGCGGTCGGCTACCTGCTGGCGGACCGGTTCCGGCAGGTACTGGCGGAACGCGGGGTACTGCCGCAGGAGCTCCCCCTCACGGTCGGCCCGCTGCCCGCGCTCGCCACCCTCCTCCTGATGGCCGGGGCGGTGCGGCTCTCGGCCCGCTGCGCGGCCTGGCGCACCTCCCGCATGCCGGCCACCGAGGCGGTCGCCGAGTCGCGCAGCGAGCCGCGCACCCCGTCACCGGTGCGGACCCGCGCCGGTCTGCTGCTGATGCTCGGCGCGGGCGTGATGTCCGCGGCACCGCTGCTGTCCCGGACCGTCATCGGGGCCTCGGCCACGTCCATCGCGGGCATCCTCGCCGCGATCGGCCTGGCGCTGTCCGGCCCCGCGCTGGTGAAGCGCGCGGGCGAGGCGGCCGTACGGCAGCTGCGGCCCGGGGTCGCGGCCCCGACCTGGCTGGCGCTGTCCAACGTACGCGCCTACGCCTTGCGCCTGTCAGGCGTGGTCAGCCCGCTGGCCATGGCGGTCGTGTTCGTCCTGACGTACACGTTCGCGCAGACGACGGTGCTGGCCGCGACCTCCGAGGACACCCGCACCGGCACGCTCTCCCAGTACGAGGTGAGCGCGCCGGGCCTGGGCGGGCTGCCCGAGGGCACGCCGGCCGCCGTGCGGGACGTGCCGGGCGTGCGGGCGGCGGCGCCCGTCGGGACGACCACGGTGGTGTGGGAGTACGAGCAGTTCGGCGAGCCCGCGGCCGAGTCCGCCTCGGCGATGATCCTCACCCCGGACGCCCGGGACGTCGTCGACCTCGGCGTCACGGACGGCGGCCTCGACCGGCTCACCGGTGCCACGGTCGCCGTCAGCGGCGAGGCGGCGCGCGCCCGCGGTACCGGGGTCGGGGAGCGGGTGCGGCTGGTGCTCGGCGACGGGGCGCGGGTCGACGCCGAGGTCGTCGCCGTGTACGACCGGGGCCTGGGCTTCGGCCCGGTCGTCCTCTCCCGTGAGCTGGCCGCCGGACACACCACGACCGGCCTCGACCAGAGCGTCCTGGTCCGCACCGACGGCACGTCCGCGGCCGGGCAGGGCCTGACCGCGCTGGCCGCCGACCGTACGGGCCTCGTCGTGTCGGGCACCGGCCCGGACGCCACCGGTGCGGACACGCCTCCCGAGGTGTGGGTCAACCTGGCCACCATCGTGGTGCTGCTCGGCTATCTGCTGCTGAGCATCGCCAACAAGCTGGTCGCCGCCACCGCCCAGCGCCGCGCCGAGATCGCCGCCCTGCGCCTGGTCGGCACGACGCCACGCCAGATCCGCGCGATGATGCGCCGAGAGGCCGCCGTCATCGCCGCCGCGGCGCTCGTCTGCGGGCTGCTCCTGTCCGCCCTCCCCCTCGCCCTCCTGGGCCAGGGCTTCCTCGGCCGCCCCTGGCCGGCGGGCCCCGCCTGGCTGCTCCCGGCGGTGGCGGCCACGGTCACGCTGACGTCCTTCCTCACCGTCGAACTGCCCACCCGGCACGCCCTGCGCACCCCGCCGGCGGACGCGCTGCGGGCGGCCTGAGGGAGGGAAGGCGGAACGGCCGGTGACGCGGGCCCATCACCGTGGTCGGGGCCGGTGACGCGGACCACCACCGTGGCCGGGGCCGGAGACGCGGACCACCACCGTGGTCGGGGCCGGTGACGCCGGCCCTCACCGTGGTCGCGGGGCGGGTCCGGGCCGCCCGTGGGGCCGCTGCGGCGGCCGGAGGAGCGGTCAGATGCAGGACCCCTCCTTCTCCACGGTGTCGGGCCGGATGCAGGACGTCCCGGCGGCGTACTCGCCGCTGCGGTCGTAGACCTGGAGGACCGCCGTCTCGTCGATCTCCCACCAGGCCGCGAGCGCCTCGGCCACGTACTGGCTCTGCTTTTCCAGACCCAGCATCTTGTCCCGCTCCGCCGGGTCGCCGCTGTCGATGGCCTCGTAGTCGACGGTCGGGTGGTCGGAGCCGGCCTCCAGGGCCGGATAGGCCAGTTTGCGCTCGTAGCCCCGCCACCCCTTGAGGTGCCGGACGGCGTTCTTCTGCTCGGTGGTCCCGTGCTCGGTGACGAACTCCTTGAACTGCTCGAAGGTGCCGGGGGTGTCGGCGATCTCCGCGAGCGACAGGGTGACCTTCCGCGGCTCGGGGCCGGATGTCTCCTCGGTGACGGGCTTCGGTGAGCCGGCCGAGGCGGACGCGGTCGCGCTGGGGCCGGCCGTCGAAGCGGCCTCCGGAGAGGGGGTGCCGTCACCACACCCGCCCAGCATCGCGACGAGTGCGCTCACCACGACGACGCCGCGTACGGGCGTCGCCCCGTTCTTCCTCCTGCTGCTCACGTACACAACCTCCGCTGAGTGCCGGAGGGCTTGCCGACAGGCGTCACCGCAGGCAGGGCACCCTCACGTGAATGACGCGTGATCGTACCTGCGGGCACGCCGAGCGGGAGCCGCCAGGGCCACGGGGACACGGGCACCGGGCACCGGGCACCGGGTCAGTCGGTGGCCGCCGTCCACCGGCGGAGCAGTGCCAGTCGCTGGTCCCTGGTCGGGGCGACGTCCTCGGGCTCGTCGCGGCGCCAGGTGAGCAGTTCGTCGACGGGGGTGGCGCCGGAGGTGAGGCGGGTGAGGAGGGTGCGGGAGAGGTCGTACTCGTCGGGGGTGTGGATGCCGCCGGGGGCGGCGGCCAGGGCGGTCGCCTCGACCGTGCCGTCGCCCTCGGTCTCCACCCGTACGGTGAAGGCCGGGGGGAGTTCGCCGTCGCCCGTCACCATGGCGTAGACCGAGTCGAACGCCATCGAGGCCAGCCGCCGCGCGGTGGACCGCACGGCGACGTCCTGGACGTCGAGCCCGCGGACGTCGTCCCAGGCCCAGAAGCGGCCCTGGCCGAGCCCGAGGGTCTCGACCCCGTCCTTGGTCAGGCGCACTCCGGACGCCGTGCCGGTGGGCTCGGCACCCACGTACACGGCGTCCTCGGTGATCCAGAACAGGCCGACCATGGCCATGAGCGCCTCCCGCAGCGGTGTCGGTGCCGGTGCCGGCGCCGTTGTCGCTGTGGGAGACGCCCGTGGTCGTGCGGGAGTTCCCGGGATCAGGCCACCGGTGTCGTCGGCCCCACCAGTTCCGTCAGGACGTCCTCCATCGTCACGAAGCCCAGGACGGCGCCCGTCTCGCCGGTGACGGCGGCCAGGTGGCTGTCCTCGGTGCGCAGGGCGGTGAGGGTGTCGTCGAGCGGGGTGTCGATGCGGACCCGCGTGACCCGGTGCAGGGCCGCGCGCGGGAAGGGGCGGTCGCGGTCGGTCAGGCCCAGCGTGTCCTTGATGTGCAGGTAGCCCAGCACGGTGCCGCCGGGGCCGGTGACCGGGAAGCGGGAGTAGCCCGCCTCGGCGGCCACGCGCTCCAGTTCCGCCGGGGTGACGGTGTGGCTGACGGTGCGCATCTTCTGGGCCGGTACCAGGATCTCGCCGACCGGGCGGGTGCCCAGTTCCAGCGCGTCGCGCAGCCGTTCGCCGTCGGCCGGGGTGAGGAGTCCGGCCTCGCTTGCGTCGACGACCATGCGGGCCAGCTGGTCGTCGGTGAAGACGGCCTCCACCTCGTCCTTCGGCTCCACCCGCAGCAGCTTGAGGAGCGTGTTGGCGAAGGCGTTGATGCCGAAGACGAACGGCTTCAGGGCCCGGGTGAGGGCGACCAGCGGCGGGCCGAGGACCAGCGCGGTGGTCGCCGGGGCGGCCAGCGCGATGTTCTTCGGGATCATCTCGCCGATCAGCATGTGGAGGTAGGTGGCGAGTGCCAGCGCGATCGCGAAGGCGATCGGGTGGACCAGCGCGTGCGGCATGTGGACCGCCTCGAACGCCGGCTCCATCAGGTGCGCGATGGCCGGTTCCGCGACCGCGCCGAGCACCAGCGAGGAGACGGTGATGCCGAGCTGGGCCGTGGCCATCATCGCGGAGATGTGTTCCAGGCCCCACAGGGTCATCCGGGCGCGCTTGTCGCCCGTCTTCGCGCGCGGCTCGATCTGGCTGCGGCGTACGGAGATCATGGCGAACTCGGCGCCGACGAAGAACGCGTTGGTCAACAGCGTCAGGGCGCCGATGAGGAGCTGTACGGCGGTCATCGGGCCACCTCCGGCGTCCGGCCGGCGGCGGACGGGACCGGCGCGGGCGCGGTGACCCGCAGGCGGTCGGCGCGGTGGTGGTCGACGTCGAGGACGTCCAGGCGCCAGCCGTCCAGGTCGACGACGTCGCCCTTGGCGGGGATGCGCGCCAGGTGGGTGGCGACCAGGCCGGCCAGGGTCTCGTACGGTCCGTCCGGCGCGCTCAGGCCGATGCGCTCCAGGTGGTCCAGGCGGAGCGAGCCGTCGGCCTCCCAGGCCGCGCGGCCGTCGGCCCCGGCGGGGGCGGGCAGCAGGTCCGGTATCTCGACCGGGTCGTGCTCGTCGCGCACCTCGCCGACGACCTCCTCCACGATGTCCTCGACGGTCGCCACGCCCGCCGTACCGCCGTACTCGTCGATGACGACGGCCATGGTGCGCGTGGCGCGCATGCGCTCCAGCAGCCGGTCGGCGGGCAGGCTGTCCGGCACCAGGAGCGGCGCGGTGGCCAGCTCGGTGACGGGGGTGGACCTGCGCCGGTCCGGCTCCAGGGCCAGGACGTCGCGGATGTGCACGGTGCCGATGACCTCGTCCAGGCTGTCCTGGTAGACCGGGAAGCGGGAGAGGCCGGTGGCGTGCGAGAGGTTCGCGGCGTCGGCGGCGGTGGCCTGGGCCTCCAGGGCCTTGACGTCCACGCGCGGGGTCATGACGTTCTCCGCGGTCAGCTCGCTCAGGTGCAGGGTGCGGACGAACAGCTCGGCCGAGTCGGCCTCCAGGGCGCCCTCGGCGGCCGAGTGCTGGGCCAGGGCGACCAGTTCCTCGGCGCTGCGGGCGGACGCCAGCTCCTCGGCCGGTTCCAGGCCGAAGCGGCGTACGAATCGGTTCGCCGTGTCGTTCAGGTGCCGGATGAAGGGGCCGAACGCGGTGGTGAAGCCGCGCTGCGGTCCCGCGACGACCTTCGACACGGCCAGCGGGCGGGAGATCGCCCAGTTCTTGGGAACCAGCTCGCCGACGACCATCAGGACGACGGTGGAGACGACCACGCCGAGCACGGTCGCCACCGTCGGGGCGGCACCGCCCAGGCCGATCGCCCGCAGCGGGCCGCGCAGCAGCACCGCGAGGGACGGCTCGGCCAGCATGCCGATGACCAGCGAGGTGACGGTGATGCCGAGCTGGGCGCCGGAGAGCTGGAGGGTCAGGGACCGTACGGCCTTCAGGGCGCCGTCGGCGCCGCGCTCGCCGGACTCGGCGGCACGTTCCAGGTCACCGCGCTCGACGGTGGTGAGGGAGAACTCGGCCGCGACGAAGAGGGCGCAGGCCAGGGTGAGGAGGAGGGCCAGCAGGAGCAGCAGGACCTCGGTCACCGTGCCACCCCGCTTCCCTCACGCACATGCGGCTCACGCGCATACAGGGGGGACTGCGGGCCGGCCATGGCACGGCCGGTACTGGGAGGCTCCATTACGGAACGGGACTCCTTAACGGGGTCGGCGGGCGCCGGTACCAGCCGGCCGCCCGGGGTTTTCCCTCTCATGGTAAAGGACGGGCAAAAGCATGGGGAGTCCTCGATCGCTCTTTGACCCCCGAGCCTCTACTCGCCTGTAGAGAACGGCCGGACAGCTCCGGTTGTTCCCCGTGCGAACGCGAAGCCGGACGGCAGGCCTGATAACTTCTACATGAGTGTAGAAGTTGCACTCTCCCGACCCGTACGGAGTGTTCATGGCCCTGTGGGACCGCTTCAAGGAGTCCGCGTCGCAGATGCAGACGCAGCTCGTGGCGAAGAAGAACGACCTCAAGAGCGGCGCCTTCCGCGACGCGAGCATGGCCATGTGCGCACTGGTCGCCGCTGCCGGGGGCACCTCCCACGCATCAAGCAGCGGGGGAGGGACCGTGGACGCGGCGGAGCGCCGGCGCGTGGCCCAGCTGATCGGGACCAACGAGGTGCTGCGGAACTTCCCCGCCGACGACCTGCGCCGCCGCTTCGAGGCCAACCTGGACAAGCTGACCGCCGACTTCGCCTTCGGCAAGGTCAGCGTCCTCCAGGAGATCGCCAAGGCGAGGAAGAAGCCCGCCGAGGCCCGGGCCGTGGTGCAGATCGGCATCGTGATCGGCGGCGCCGACGGGGACTTCGACAAGGACGAGCGGGCCGTCGTCCGCGAGGCGTGCTTCACCCTGGATCTGCCGCCCCAGGAGTTCGACCTCTGATCCCTTCGCCGCCACCGGCCATGCCGTAGATTCCGTGCGGGCCCGTGCCGCGGGCTCGCACCGTACGTTCACCAGGGAGCGCCGTGTTCGGACTGAGCGAACTCGCGATCATTCTCATCGTCGTCATTGCCGTCCTCGCCGCCAGGAAGCTCCCCGAGCTGACCCGCTCGGCCGGCAAGTCGGCCCGCATCCTCAAGGCCGAGGCCCGCGCGATGAAGGACGAGGAGCGTACGCCGCCCGAGGACCGGAAGGCCCCCCGGATCATCCAGGGCGAGGCGGTCCGCCGCGAGGACACCGGGGACGGCGGCCTCCGCACGGCTCCCGGCGCCCGGGGCGCCTCCCAGGACTGACGGCGCTTCGTCGGTCTCCCGCGCAGGCAGCTGAAGTCAGCCGTCGTTGTCCCGCCAGCGCCCGCCGCTCGGGGCCGAGTCGAAGCGGGTCGCCGCCGAGGCGTTGCCGCTGAAGTCGTTTCCGGAGACCCGGCCGCCGGTCCAGGTGGCCTCGTGCGCGATCCACAGGGCGTGGGTCTGGGTGCGCGGGTGCCCGTCGTCCCGGACACGGTTGCCGTGCACGTACGGGTGGGCCACCGCGGCGGCGGCGGTGAGGCCGGTGCGCGGCGCCGGGCGGTCCGGGAGGCGGTAGGCGGCGCCGGGCGCGGGGGTGCCGTCGGGCCACGCCGTTTCCGCGCCGGGGCGTGCGGGGGCGAGGGTGAGCTCGGTGGCGGTGTTGTCGGTGACCACGGCGGTGAGCACTGTCGTCACTGCCGTGCCGTCCTCGGCCGTGACCACGCCCCTGTCCTCGGCCGTGACACCGCCCGCACCCTCAGCCGTGACCACGCCCGCACCCTCGGCCGTGTCCTCGGTGTTCGGGTCGCCGATCGTCAGCTTCTTGCCGCGGTGGCCGCCGGGAAGCCAGTCGGCGTTCTCGTCGGTCAGGGACAGCGGCCCGCAGTGAACGCCCTCGCCGCTGCCGCGCGCCCAGGGCGCGGCGCGGCGGCCGTTGCCGCGGATCCGGTTGCCGAAGATCGCCGGCTCGTGCAGCGGGGCGTCGACGCGGATGCCGTCCAGGGCGTTGTCGTGGACGTCGTTGGACTCCAGGACGATGTCCGTGGCGGGCTCCTGGTCGCCGCCGGCCAGGTTGTGCTGCCAGTACCCGTACCGCCCGTTGTTGCTGACGCGGTTGCCGCGGAAGGCGTACGGACCCGGGGTGTTGCCGAGCGCGATCCCGTCGCCCACGTTGCCGTCGATCACGCACCCGGTGACGATGCCGCCGCGCCCGCCGACGCTCGTCGTGCCCTGCGCCGACACGTCGAACCCGGCGACGTGGTTGCCGAGCATCGTGCAGCCGGTGACCAGCAGGCCGTCGGCGCCCCAGTCGGAGATGCCGTAGCGGTTGCCCTCGGTGTGGCAGGCGGTGACGCGGATGCCGCGGGGCGGAACCCAGTCGTCCTGCTGGAGTTCGAGGAAGATGCCGTTGGTGCCGTTGCCGTTGGCGGTGCAGTCGGTGACCGCCGTGCGTTCGACCGGGCCCCAGCCGCCCACTCCGATCCCGATGCCCGCGCCGCCCATCTCCTCGCCGGGGTCCTGCCGTCCGCACCGCTCGGCCAGCACGCCCTCGACGACGGTGTCCTGGAGGAAGTCGCACCCGAAGCCGGTGGCGGCGGTGTCGTGGATGTACAGGTCGGTGAAGCGCCCGCGCAGCACGTACTGGAGGCCGAGGCCCTTGGCCAGCACCTCGTACTCCTCGGTCTCCACCCGGGAGCCGTCGATCTCGAAGTGGGCGAAGGTGACGTCGGCGATGTGGTTGTCCCGCCCGGCGCCGTGCTGGGCGGTGGTGAACCAGGCCAGCGGCACCGGCCGGGTCGGGGCGCCCGGGTTGCACAGCACGAAGCAGGTGGCGCCGCGTCCGGCGCCGATCAGTGAGACGCCGCTGCGCCAGAGCACGGGCCGGTCCCGGACGACGTACCGCCCGGCGGGCACGCGCACGGTGCGCGGCCGCCCGTCGGCGGCGGTGGCGTCGCCCAGGGCGTCCACCAGCTTCTGCAGTGCCGGCCGGTCGTCGGCGGTGCCGTCCCCGACCAGGCCGTACTCGTGGGCGTCGGCCGTCAACGGCACGGTCATGGGAGTGCTCCTTCCACCGGTGACGCGGGGCCGTGTGCGGGCGGCGGGCCGGGCGCCGGCGCCGCCGCGCTGCCGGACGGGTACCAGGCACCGGCTCCTCTCAATCAGGACGGGCCCACTCGCGGAGCCTCCAGAAGGACCACTCGGACATTCCTGGCGCTTTATCTCATTTGGGGGTACATAATCAGAACATGAGTACGGCAACGTATGAACTGCTGGCCGCGTCCTCGCACGCGCTCAACGTGACGATCGCCTTCATCGGCGGGCTGGTCATCGCCGGCGCGCTGATCTGGGCCGTACGCATGGGCATGCGGGTCATGGAACGTGAACCCGAACGCCCCCACGCCGACGAGCACGGCAAACTTCCCGCAACCGGCGCCGTCCACGAGGAACGGGAGATGCGGGAACCCGACGAGATCCCGCTGAACACGGACGGAAGCCCACGGCTCATGCCGTACGAACTCCACCACTCGGGCAGCCGCCGGGGCCAGGACCAGGTCCGCCGCCGCTGGCTGCCGGGGTCGAGCGGCTCCTTCGGCGGCGGCGGACCCGGGCACGTCTGACCCGGGCACGTCTGACCCGGGCGGCCCCCGCACCGGGCCCGGCATCGGGCCCGGCATCCACCTCCCCGACCGTTTCGGCGTCCGCATCGAGGCCGTCGTGACCTGCACGGAGGACGGGGGCCGCCGGTTCGGCACCGCCTCGCGGGAACTGGCGGTCGTGAACCGGCCCCCTCCCCTCCGGCCCCACACAATCCCCCGTGCGCTTCCTCCTACCGCCTACAGCGCCAGCCACACCGTCGTGTCCGGGCCCAGACGGCCGTCGTCCAGCGGTGCGCTGCTCAGCAGCACCTCCCCGGCCGGCAGGTCGACCGTCGAGCCGGAGAGGTTGGTGACACACCGCCAGCCGTCGGAGCGGTCGAACCGCAGGACCCCGGCCGGGACATCGTCCGACCAGGTCAGCGACTCGCCGTCGAGCAGCTTGCGGCGCAGGCGCAGGGCCGTGCGGTACAGCTCCAGCGTCGAGCCCGCCACCCCGTCCTGGGCCTCGACGGCGTACGCCGCGAAGTCCGGCGGCTGCGGCAGCCACGCCGCGCCCGCCCCGAAACCGTACGACGGCCCGTCCGTCGCCCACGGCAACGGCACCCGGCATCCGTCGCGGCCCTTGCGGACGTGCCCGGTCTGCTCCCAGATCGGGTCCTGGAGGACCTCGGTGGGCAGGTCGGCCACCTCGGGCAGGCCCAGCTCCTCGCCCTGGTAGACGTACGCCGAGCCGGGCAGCGCCAGCATCAGCAGCGTCGCCGCGCGCGCCCGGCGCAGGCCGGCCCGCACGTCGACGGCCGGGGCGTGCCCGCCGGACAGCAGCCAGGCGTCGGTGTCGGTGCCCGGCGGGAGGGCCAGGCGGGTGGCGTGCCGGACCACGTCGTGGTTGGACAGCACCCAGGTCGCCGAGGCGCCGGCGGCGTGGGCGTCTGCCAGTGAGCCGGTGATGACCTCGCGCAGCTCCGCCGCGTCCCAGCCTGCCTGGAGGTACTCGAAGTTGAAGGCCTGGCCCAGCTCGTCCGGGCGGGCGTACAGCGCGCGCCGGGCGCCCGGGACCCAGGCCTCGGCCACCGCCATCCGGGGCGGGGTGTAGGCGTCGAGGATCTTGCGCCAGTCGCGGTAGACCTCGTGGACGTCGTCGCGGTCGTAGAACGGGTGGGTGCCGGGGGCGAACTCCGCGAGCGCCGCCTCGCTGCTCAGCTCGGGGGAGCCGAGGTCGCGCAGCGGCTCGGTCAGGTCCTTGACCAGCGCGTGCGCCACGTCGACGCGGAAGCCGTCGACGCCCCGGTCGCACCAGAACTTCAGCGTGGTGCGGAAGTCGGTGCGGACCTGCTCGTTCTCCCAGTTCAGGTCGGGCTGCTCGGGGGTGAAGAGGTGGAGGTACCACTGCCCGTCGGGCACCCGCCGCCAGGCGCTGCCGCCGAAGACGGACTGCCAGTCGGTGGGCGGTAGCTCGCCCTGCGCGCCGCGGCCGTCGCGGAAGACGTAGCGGTCGCGGGCGGCGGAGCCCGGGCCCGCGGTCAGGGCCTCCTGGAACCACGCGTGGCGGTGCGAGGTGTGGTTGGGGACCAGGTCGACGATGACCTTGAGACCCAGGCGGTGGGCCTCGGCTGCCATGGCGTCGAAGTCGTCCAGGGTGCCCAGGCGCGGGTCGACGTCGCGGTAGTCGTCGACGTCGTAGCCGCCGTCGGCCAGCTCGGACGGGTAGAACGGGCTGAGCCACAGGGCGTCCACGCCGAGCGCGGCCAGGTGCGTCAGGCGCTGGGTGATGCCGCGCAGGTCACCGAGCCCGTCGCCGTCGGCGTCGGCGAAGCTGCGGGGGTAGATCTGGTAGATGACGGCCTGCCGCCACCAGTTGGGGTCCTTGGACGACAGGTCGGGCGTGCGGGTGGTGCTGCGTACGGTCACGCGGTCTCCTTCGCGATGCGTGCGGGCGACACGAACAGATCTGTCCACATCACCCGAAAAGCGAACCCGTACGCCCGCGACGCGCCGGTGGCTACACGCCCGTGCGCTCGACCGCCCCCAGGTACAGCCGCACGTACCGGGCCACGTCCACGTCCAGAGCCACGTCCACCAGCGGCTGTTCCCGCAGGTCCCCGTGGAGCTCGGACTCGCCGACGCGGGCCCGCCGGTCGACCAGGGTCTGGCCGCGGGCCGGGCCGGGGGCCAGGGACACCTCGACGGGCAGCCGGTGCGTGGTCAGGCCCGCCGGGTCGATCACCGCGCAGACCGCGCCCGCGTCGCCGAGGCCGCCGCCGGGGTCGGACTCGTCGGTGGCCGGGCCGCGGTGGGCGAGCAGCTCACCGGCGAGCCGGGTGCCGGGCTCGGTGCTCGCGCGCAGACGGCGTACGTCCGGACCGGGGACGATCACCCGCTCGAAGACGTCGAGCCCGTACATGGTGACCGGGACCCCGGCGGTGAGCAGGATCGCCGCCGCCTCCGGGTCGTGCCAGACGTTGAACTCGGCGACCGGCGTCGCGTTCCCGGTGGCCACCGCGCCGCCCATGAACACGATCCGCTCGATGTTCCGGGTGACCTCCGGGTGGGTGCGCAGCAGCAGCGCGATGTTGGTCGCCGGAGCGGTGGGGACCAGGGTGACCGGGCGCGGGGAGGCGAGGATCTCCCGGCGCAGCAGCGTCACCGCGTCCACGTCGACGGGGGCGCGGGTGGGGGCGGGCAGGCCGAGGTCGCCCATGCCGTCGTGCCCGTGCACGTGCCGGGCGGTGCGCACGCCCTCGATCAGCGGACGCTCTGCGCCCCGGGCCACGGGGACGTCCGGGGCGCCGGCCTGCTCCAGCACGGTCAGGGTGTTCCGTACGACGCCCTCCACGTCGGTGTTCCCGGCCACGCAGGTGACCGCGCGCAGGTCCAGCGCCGGGTGGCGGACCGCCAGCAGCAGAGCCAGCGCGTCATCGATACCGGTGTCGCAGTCGATGATCACCGGGATGGGCTGCTGCGGGTCGGACGCGGTCGTCACGCGGGGCTCCTCGGGCTCGGTGGGGGGCGCGGACTCCGGCGACCCTACGCGGGCCCACACGCACTCCACAGCCCGGGACCACACGCCCGGACCCGGCCGGCGATCCGCCGATCGCCGCCGCAGCTCCGGGCCGCCGGCCGTGCCCACAGACGTACGTCCCACAGGCCTGTGTCCACCCGGTCGCCGCCCGCCTCCAGCGCGCCGGCCACCGCCGGGGACGTCGCCATCCGCGTCGCCCGGCCGCGGGCTCCGAGGCCCGCCCGCTCCGGCCCAGCAACCCCGACAGCCCGCGCTCCAGCCCGGCGGCCCCGGCAGCACAACCCGCGCTCCAGCCCGGCGACCCCGGCAGCACAACCCGCGCTCCAGCCCGGCGACCCCGGCAGCACAACCCGCGCTCCGGCCCGGCGACCCCGACGCGCAGCCGTGATCGACGGCCCGACGCACGAGGCCGTGCGGGTCCGGTCCCCCGTGCCTCACCTCCCGCGCCACACCCGCCGGGCCTCACCCGGACGGCCCCGCAAGCTGGTGGTGGGGCGGGGGCGGTGGTGCCGTGGAGGGTGCGACCGGACCCGCACGCACCGGTCGCCCGGCCTTCAGGAGGCACCCCGGATGCAGCACGCCGCCCCCGCCGCCCGCCCCGTACTCGCCGCCGCGCTCTCGGCGGCGCTGACGCTGACGGCGGCGGCCTGCTCCGCCGGCGGGCGGGGGACGGACCGGCCGGCCGGCCCCGTGCCGGCGACCGCGCAGTCCCCGGCCGCGCTTCCGTCGCCCGCCGTGCCGCCCGCGCTCACCCGGGGGCAGGCGCGGGCCGCCCTGATCACGGAGGCCGACCTGGGGGACGGGTGGGAGCCGACGCGGGGTGCCGCGACCTGGCGGGACGAGGTGCTCAAGGCCACCGCCGAGCCGCCCGACTGCCGACGGCTGCTGGACGTCCTCTACACCGAGGAACTGTTCGGCACCACCGTCGGCCCGCGCGCCACCGCCGCCCTGGACGACGCGGCCGGCGGAGCCCAGCTGCACTACCGGATCAGCTCGCACCGCGCGGCCGACATCGACCGGGCGCTGGCCTGGCTCGCGACGCTGCCGGACACCTGCGGGCGGTTCACGGCCCGGGCCGCGCGCGGTGCCACCCGGGACGTCCGGGTCACCGGCGGGACGCCGCCGGAGGCGGGGGACGCCCGGCAGGGCCTGCGGGTGACGGTGAGCGCCGGGGCTGCCGTCCTCACCCTGGACATCGTCGCCGTACGCGTCGGCGACGACGCGATCAGCCTCACCAGCGGCGGCCTCGGCGAACCGGCCGACGACGCCACCCGGGCGGCCGTCGAGGCGGGAACGCGGCGGCTGACGGAGGTCCGGCGGCAGGGGCGGGCGCTGGTCTGACCGACGGACGGGGCGCGGGGCGGGCGATGAGCCCTAGTGGTCGCGGTCGAGGCGTCGCCGGTGCGTGAGTACGTCGCAGGCCACGTCGTGGGCGGTGCGGTCGCGGGCGAACGCGTCGGCGCGCAGCCGGGCCAGGGCCTCGTCGGCACCGACCCCCAGCTGGGCCATGATCATGCCGACGGCCTGGTAGACCTCGTCATGGTCACCGGCCAGCTCGTCCAGCCAGGTCTCCTCCCCGCGCGGCAGCGCCATCAGCGCCACCGTCATGACGCCGGCCACGAGCCTCGCCGCGTGCAGCTGCGGGCCGGTCAGCCCGCCGGGGGTTTCCCGGTAGAGGTCGAGGGTGCCCAGGCACACGGCGTCGCTGCCCAGCGGCAGGGCGTAGACCGCCCGTACGCCTACGGCCGTGGCCTGCTGGGCGAAGACGGGCCACCGGCCGGCGTCCGCGCCCGCCGTCAGGTCGCAGGCGAGCACCGGAGCGCCCGACTCGGCGGCACTCACGCAGGGACCGTCACCCAGCGTGGTCTGGATCTCCGCCAGGTACGACGCCCGGTCACCGCTGGCACACAGCCGTACCGGCACGCCGTCGCAGCGCAGCGACGCGCTCGCGCCGGTCACCGGCAGCAGCCGGACGGCCGTGTCGCACAGCCGCCCCGGCACCTCGCCCGGCGGGGCGCCCCGCACTTCCCCGGCGATCACCTCGGCGGCGCCCGCCCCCTCGGAGAACCACCCGGGTTCGTCGCTGGGCCGCACGCGCACCGCCTCCTTCACTCACGCGGGCGGAGGCTCGACTACCCGTGCCCGACCGGGGGAAACCCGGGCTGCCGCCTCAGTGCGCTGCCCGGGATCCGCTACAGCGGCGGCTGTGCGGGCGCCGGTCCCAGGGTGGTCGTGCCGGGTGCCGTGCGGTGCCCGAGGCCGGTGCGGTAGGCGTCGAGGGCCGCCTCCACCCGGCCGGTGCGGCGCAGCAGGTCGCCCAGGAGCCGGCACAGGTCGGCCAGGTCGCCGGCGGCTCCGGCCCGTTCCAGCAGACTCAGGGCGCGGACGTAGTGCTCCTCGGCGGCCTCGGTGTCCCGGGCGTCCTCGGCGATGATGCCGAGCAGCCGGTGCGCGCCCGCCGAGTGCACGGCGCCGCGTTCGGAGGAGAGGTCGTCCAGGACGCCGTGCAGCAGTTCGGCGGCCTCGGCGGACTTGCCGCGTCGGTGCAGTACGTCGGCCAGTTCGACGGCGACCTGGCTGCTGTACAGGGCGGCGCGGGTGGCGGAGAGCATGCCGAGGGCCTTGCGCATCTCCTCCTCGGCGCGCGGGAGTTCGCCGTTCTGGGCGCAGACGTAGCCGCGCATCCAGTGGCAGTTGGCCAGCTCGGTGCGGAGTTGCAGCGTGCGGTAGAGCTCGGCCGCCTTGGCGAGCGAGGCGTCGGCCTCGGCGAGGCGGCCGTCGGCGAGCAGGGTGCGGGCGACGGAGCGGTGCATTCGGGCCACCAGGGCGGGGTCGCCGGCGCTGGGGGCGAGGGAGAGGGCGAGTTCGGCGGCCTGGGCGGCGCGCGCGTGCGCGCCCATGTCCATGTACGGGCCGATGGCGCTGGCGTAGAGCAGCAGCAGTGCGTCGGGGTCGTGCAGGCCACCGCGGTTCAGCTCGTCGAGGGTGGACTCGAGGAGGTAGACGGCGTAACGGAGTTCACCGGCGAGGTAGTGGGCGAGGGCGCGGCCGCGCAGGGCGGGGACCCGGGCGGGCAGCGGAGCCCCCGCGTCGGCGAGGCACTCCTCGGCCCGCTCGAAGTACCGGCGTCCGGTGACCAGTTCGCCGGTCTCCACCGCGCACTCCCCGAGGCCGAGCAGCGCGGCGGCCCGCTCCTCGGCCAGTTCGTACTCCTCGGCCTCGGCGAGCAGCTCGGCGTACTGTCCGGCCGCCTCTTCGGCGCCCTCGGTGGCGAGCGCGCGCCGCGCCTCGGTGAGCCTGAGCCGCAGGTCGGTGGCGAGCCGTGCCGGGCGTCCGGTGGCCAGCTCCTCGTAGCCGACGCCGAGCCGCTCGGCGAGATGCCGCAGCGCCTCGTCGGAGGGGCGGACGCGGCCGGCCTCCAGGGTGGAGATGTAGGCGGGTGTGTACGCCGGTTCCGCGAGCTGACGCTGGGTCATGCCGCGTTCGGCCCGCAGCCGCTGCACCCGGCGTCCGATGGTCACCCGGTCGTCACGGTCGTCGCGGTCGCCCACTGCCGACTCCCCCTGTGGCTCTTGCCGTTCGACTCCGACGGCTCTAGGTTAATCCGCGGATTAAGCGCGCTTAACAGCGCTGACAGCGCTGACAGCGCTCGGCGCAGTCCCCGTACGATTCCGCAGAGGACACCGTGCCCGTACGCACCCGCACCGCCGAACGTTACGCCAGAGCCCTCGCCGCCGCTGTCGCCGCCGTGGCCTGCCTGCTGCTGGCCGCGAACGCGGGACCGACGGACACGGCGCACTCACCGGCGCCGGCGCCGGTACCGGAGCCGGTCGGGGACACGGTGGGGGACACCGCCCCGGTCATGGGCTCACTGGCCACGGTGGACCGCTAGCGGCGCGGACCGGTCGCGAACCCGTCGCGATCCGGGAACGGGACTGCCGCGCGTGCACGGGCTGCCGCGCGCCCGAGGCGACCGCGCACGCCCGAAGCCACCACACGTCCCCGAAGCCACCACACGTGCCCGAAGCGACCGCGCACGCCCGAAGCCACCGCGCGCATGCCCGAAGCCACTGCCAGGTGCACGAGGTGGCCGTCAGCCCTGTGCACGAGACGGCCGTCAGCCCTGTGCACGAGGTGGCCGTCAGCCCTGGGTCTGCAACCGGCTCAGCTCCCGCTGCACATGGTCCAGCGCGCCCTCGCGCGGGCCGGGCACCCGGCCACGCAGCGCGACGAGCGCCGCGCCCAGTTCGCGGGCCGGCCCGGCGTCGCGGACCTGCCCCCACTGGTGATGGGCCCGGTCGACGGCCGCCTCCACGGCGGGCGCCTGCGGCGGCTGCCCGGCGACCAGCCGGGCCTCGGCCACCGTCAGCCAGGCCCGGCAGCTGCGCGCCGGGTCCCCCGCGAACATCGCCAGGTCGGCCCGGACCTCCGTCCAGTGCAGCGCGTCCTCGGACACGGGCCCGTGCGCGTGGGCGGCGGCGCGCTCGTGCCGGGCGGCGAGCGCGTCGGCGTCCGCGTGCCGCCCGGACTGCACGGCGGCGGCGATGACCGCGTGCGGGTCGCCCGCCACCGGCCCGGGCGCCGCCAGCACCAGGTCCGCACCGGCGGGCCCGCCGCCCACGCCCTCGGCCGCGCCGCGGGCCAGTGCCTGCTCGTGCAGCTGGTCCGGGGGCGGCCGGTGCCCGCTGCGCAGGATCGTCGCGACGGCCCGCATGTACGCCGGGGTGGCCACCGTCCGCCGCGAGGGCGGCGGCGCGACGCGGCCGTAGACGGCGTTGTTGCGCCCGGAGTCCAGCGGATTGGCCCGCAGCCACTGCCAGGTCTCCTGGTCGGCGTGCAGGTCGAGCAGGAGCGTCGTCGCGCCGCTCGGCCGCAGCCGCAGTTCCTCGCGGATCCAGTGCCAGGGCAGGGCGGTGTAGCGGACGGTCGCCGGTGTGGTGCGGGCCAGCGCCAGATGCGGCAGGCGCTGGCGGCGGTCCAGCTGGAGCTGGCCCGCGACGTAGACGGTCAGCGGTCCGGGGGCGGCCGCGGCGGCACGCAGCCGGGTCAGGACGGCCTGCGGCTCCAGCGGGTCGGCGAGTTCGACCACGTTCGCGGTGTCGGTGCCGGAGAGCACGGCGGGCGGCACGGCCGCGAGCACGGGGAGCACGGAGGCGGCGTCCACCAGGCACCCCCGGCCCACGGGCGACGCCGCGAGCAGCAGCACGGTTCCGGGCATGTCCCTCCCCCTGTCGATCACGTACGGCAGCACCGTAACCGGTGCGGCTGCGAAGCGGGGCACTCAGCCGCCCGTGGGCTCTCCCCGCCGCCTCACCGCGAAGACCGTGGTGTCGTCGACGAGCCGCCCCAGGCAGTGCCGCAGCGTGCCGTCCCGTACGAGCGTCACCAGCCGCGACGGCGCGGCGTTCGAGGGGTCGGCGGCGACGGCGCGGGCGATGTCGTCGGCGTGCCGGTAGAAGCATCCGTCGGGATCGCGGGCCTCCGTCACCCCGTCGGTGACCAGCAGGAGCGTCTCGTCGGCGGTGAGGGCCAGCCGGCGCACCGGCGGCCCCGGTGAACCGGGGAGGAGGTCGCTCATGCCCAGCGGCAGTCCGCCGACGGCCGGCAGGGCCCGTACGCCGCCGGGTCCGACCGCCAGCGGGGGTTCGTGGCCGAAGACGACGGCGTCCACGGCGTCGGGCAGGTCCTCGGAGAAGCCGATCAGCACGGCGGTGGCGAAGCGGTCGCCGTCGGACCGGCCGAGGGCCGCGGTGTGCGTGCGGTGGCGCCGCATACGGGTCTCCAGGTGCTCGGCGACCGTCCCGAGGTCCGGCTCGTGGTAGGCGGCCTCACGGAAGCTGCCGAGCAGCGCGGCCGCCGCCTCCACCGCGCCCAGACCCTTGCCCTGCACGTCGCCGACCAGGACGCGGGTGCCGTTCGGGCCGGGCTGGATGTCGTAGAAGTCGCCGCCGACGCGGGCGTCGGAGTCCGCGGAGAGGTAGACGGCGGCGTGGTCGAGGCCGCCGAAGCCCACCGGCAGGGGCCGCAGCACGGTGCGCCGGGTGGTGTCGGCGATGTCCCGCATGTGCAGCATGCGCTGCTCGCCGCCGACCCGGAGAGCGGCGGCCACCACGGCGATGGATCCGCCGAGGGCGACGAGGATCAGGCCGGGCACCCCGGTCTCGGCGCGGTGCTGCCAGACGGTGTCGGCGAGGACGTAGACGACGAGGGCGACCACCGCGTACACGGCCGTAGCCCGTACGCCGCAGATCGCGGCGGCGACGCCGGGTACGAGCACCGTCCAGGAGATGATCTCGAACGCGCCGGTCGTGGTGTCGGCCGCGATGATGCCGATGAGCAGCAGCAGGGGGAACAGCCAGGCGAAGCTGTGGCCGCGGAAGCTGAGCAGTTCGTGCCGGGACACGGCGTCGCCCCGGCCGGCGGCCTGGACGAGCCGGCCGAGCAGCCGCCACCGGCCGCGCACCGGCCTGCGGTTGCGACCCCTCACGGAGCCAGCGAAACACGCGCCCCCACGGCCCGCATCCTGACTTGCCGACCGGCCTGCCCAGGTGTGCCCTGGTAGTCGGGGGCGAGGCGAGAGGAGTGCGCTCATGGCTCACGCGGTACCGACACGCGGCACATCCACCGGAGCGTCCCCCGGGACGGGGCCGCGCGGGCGTACGAGGACGCCCGACGTCTTCGGCGAGCGGACCCACCGGGTGGCGCGGTGGGCGGTGCCCGTCGCGGCCGGGCTGGTCTACGGCTACTGGGCCGCGTCCGTCCGCCGCTTCGGCGGCCCCGTCACCGGCTGGAACCTGCTGTTCGGCTTCCTGACCGCGCTCGCGTTCATCGTGCTCTGCGCCGTGGTCCGGGCCGTGGCCCGGCGGCTGCCGCGCGAGGGCCACGCGGCACTGTGGGGCGCGTTCGCGGGCAGCGCGGTGGGCTTCCTGTACTCGGGGAGCGGCGTGGCCATGTTCACGTGCGTGCTCGTGTCCCTGCTGGTCGCGGCGGCGGTGTTCGGGGCGTTGTTCTACCGCTACTACACCCACGAGGACGCGCAGGGGCACCGCGTCACCTGACGGTCCGCGCCCTCACCCGGCCTTCGACCGGGGCCGGGACGGTGACAGCCGGGCAGGGGGCACGTTCGGCTCGTCCCGGAGGGCCATATGCAGTCACGCCGGTCGCCCGTCCCGCTCCCGGAGCTTTCCCTGGAAGGGTGTCCCCACGTTTCCGGAGCGCCCTGTCGGCCGTCCTGCTCGCCCTCGCCTGCCTGGCCGTGCCGTGCGGCACAGTGGCGGGCTGGGCGGTGTACGGGCTGGCCGACACCGGACGGTACGTCGCCGCCATGGCACCGCTCGCCGGTGATCCGGACGTACGGAACGTGGTCGCCGACGCGGTGGGCGACGGGGTCGTGGACGAGGTCGCGGCCGGCCCGCTGAACGGCACCGTGCGGCTCTTCGCGCAGGACGCCGCACGGTCGTTCACCCGGACCGAGGCCTTCCGCGAGGGCTGGGACGCGGCCAACCGCACCGTCCACGACACCGTGCTGCGCGCCCTGCGGGACGAACGGGCCCACGGGCGTGCCGTCACCGTCGACCTGGCGCCGGTCACCGCCCGCGTCAAGGAGCGGCTCACCGAGGACAACGTGCCGTTCGCGCGGCGCATCCCGGTCCGGCACACCGCGGTCACCGTGCTCCCGGCCCGCGAGACGGACCGGCTCAGGAAGGGCTACCACGTGCTCGACGTCGCCGCCTTCTGGCTACCGATCGCGGCCGTCGTCTTCGCGCTCACCGGCATCGCCGTCGCCGCCCGCCGCCGGCGCGCCGTCGCCGCCGCCGGGATCGGCACCGCCCTCGGCGGGGCGCTGCTCGCCCTCGCCGTCGTGGTCGGCCGCCGGTTCACCGTCGCGGAACTCCCCGACGCGGTGGAGGGCGCGGTGGACGGCCCCGCCGCGGGCGCCGTCTACGACGCCCTCACCGAGACCCTTCGCACGGCCTCCTGGCTGCTGGTCGGCCTCGGCCTCACGGTCGCCCTGGCCTCCTGGCTCACCGGCCGGTACGGACATCTGCTGCGGCGCCGCCGGGCACCCGCGGGGACCCCCGTCGACCCGACACCACCCCGGCCGACACGGACCCGCCGCTGAGCCACCCGGCACGTACCCCCGCGCCGCGGCGTCTCCGATCCGCCCGGCTCCCGGGGCCGCGGTCCAGGGGGCTGCGGTACCGGGACCGTCCGGCGCACAACTTTCCGCCCGTCGAGCCCGTCTTTGAGTAAGGATTCGGGCAGCGCACCGCGAGCGGAAGGCCGGGACTTGGACACCGACACGGCGACCGGTGAGTGGACGGACTCCCACGCCCGGCGGGCGGGCCGCCGGGCCGGGCGACGGTTCGGGGCCTGGTGCGCGGGGCTGCTGTTCGTGGGAGTGAGCGTCGTCGTCGGCTGCCGCCTCGCCGACAGCGACGGCGTCACCCCCGTACCGCAGCTGCTGGCCTTCCTGCCGTGGCTGCTCGTGCCGACCGGCGCCGGGCTGCTCCTGACGCTGCTCACCCGGTGGTGGACCGGCGCGGTGTGGGGGATCGCGCTGCTCGGGCTGCTGGCGTGGTTCATCGAGCCGTACGGCAAGACGGGCGACCCCGTCGGGCTGCCCGTCGCCGACCTGCGGGTGCTGACCTCGAACGTCGAGTTCGGTCAGGGCACCGGCGAGCTGATCTCAGCCGTGCGCCGCGAGAAGCCCGACCTCGTGTTCGTACAGGAGTGCGAATACACGTGCGACGCGGCGCTGCGGCGCGACCTCGCCGCCGACTACCCCCACCGGCAGGCCGTCGAGGGCGGCGGCTCCGAGGGGTCCGTCATCCTGAGCGCCTTCCCTCTCAAGCCCACCCCCGGCGTCCCCGGCACCATGGGCATGCCCGGCGCCGTCGCCGACGTGCGCGGCCACGCCGTACGGCTCCAGCTCGCCCACCCGATGCCGCCGCTGCCGGACCAGGTCGGCCTGTGGCGCGAGGAGCTGGACGCACTGCGCGACGCCGCCGCCGAGGCCGAGGAGAGCGGGACCCCCACCGTCCTCGCCGGCGACTTCAACGCCTCCCAGGACCACGCCGCGTTCCGCCGCATCCTCGACACGGGGCTGCGCGACGCGGCCCGGGTGGCCGGGGCCGACCGGACGGTCACCTGGCCGGCCCGGACCGCCCCGGCGTTCGGCGTGCAGATCGACCACGTCCTGGTGTCGGAGGACTTCACCACGCACCGCGCCAGGTTCCTGGACCTGGCCGACACCGACCACCGAGCACTCGTCGTCGACCTCACGCTGCACAGGGCCGGCTGACACCGGCCCCGCTCGCGAAGGGTGCTCAGACGCCGATGTCGCGGCCGTCCGCGCGCCACACCGCCACGACCGCCGGGCGCACGTACGTGCCCGGCCCGTCGGGCCAGGTGCTGGCCGGCTCCTCCACGGAGGCACCGTCGACCTCGCCCGGGTGCTGCACGGCGACCAGCACGCGCCGGTCCTGGATGAGCGGGCCGCAGGTCTCCGCGCCGTTCGGCACGGTCAGGAACTGCTTCAGCTCACCGCGCCGGTCGCCCTTCGTCGCGACGCCGAACAGGCCGTCGTGGGTGCCGAGCGCGTTGCCGTCGGTGGACAGCCACAGGTTGCCGTGGTCGTCGAAGGCGACGTTGTCGGGGCAGGAGATCGGGCTGACCCGGTCCTTGGGGAAGCCCGCGAAGTAGGTCGCCGGGTCCTCCGGGTCACCGGCGACGAGGAACAGCGACCAGGCGAAGGCGGTGGCGTCGGCCCGGTTCCAGCGCTCGGTCAGCTCCAGGACGTGGCCGTGCTTGTTGCCGCCCCGCGGGTTGGCCTCGTCCGGGCCCGCGTACCCGGACTTGCCGCGGTTGGAGTTGTTGGTGAGGGCGACGTACACCTTGCCGGTCGTCGGCGACGGCTCGATGTCCTCGGGACGGTCCATCTTCGTGGCGCCGACCTTGTCACCGGCGAGCCGCGTGAAGACGCAGACCTCCTCGGCGGTCATGCCGTCGACGTGCGAGACGGCACCGTCCTCGGTGGCGGTGACCAGCGGGATCCACGTACCGCCGCCGTCGAACTCGCCGTCGGCCGGCAGCTTGCCCGTGCCGTCGATCTCGATCGCCGGGGAGTCGCCGCTGAGCCTGGCGACGTAGAGGGTGCCCTCGTCGAGCAGCGACAGGTTGTGCTCGCGCGCCCAGCGGCTGCTGCCGTGCCGCATCCGCTTGCTGCCGACGAACTTGTAGAAGTAGTCGAACCGCTCGTCGTCGCCGGTGTAGACGACCGGGCGCCCGTCGTGGGTCAGCCGCACGGTCGCGCCCTCGTGCTTGAAGCGGCCGAGCAGCGTGTGCTTGCGGGGCGTGGAGTCGGGGTCGTACGGGTCCAGCTCGACGACGTACCCGAAGCGGTGCACCTCGTTCGGCTCCTGGGCGACGTCGAAGCGCTTGTCGAACCGCTCCCACTTGCGCTCGGTGGCGCCGGTGCCGATTCCGTAGCGCTTGTCGGTGGCCCGGCTGCTGTTGGCGAAGTACTGGTTGAAGTTCTCCTCGCCGTGCAGCGTCGTGCCCCACGGTGTGGTGCCGCCGGCACAGTTGTTGAGGGTGCCGAGCACCTTGCGGCCACTGCGGTCGGCGGAGGTCCTCACCAGGTCGGAACCGGCGGCGGGCCCGGTCAGCCGGAACTCGGTCGTCGCGGTGATACGGCGGTTGAGGCGGTGCCGGGAGACGGGTGTCAGCTTCCCGCTGCGGCGCTCCTCCTCCACCACCACGGCGGACAGCCCGTGCGCGGCCCAGGCGATCTCGACCTGCTCGCGGGTCGGGTTGTCGGGGTCGTAACCGCGGAACATGAGCACCTCGTCGGTGTACTCGTGGTTGGCGACGAGAATCTGCCGGCCGTGCTCACCGCGCAGCGGCAGCAGCGCGAGGAAGTCGTTGTTGTAGCCGAACTGACCGGCCTGGGCCCGGGCGGTCTGGTTCTCCGGGTCGAAGGCGGGCGCCCCGCGCAGGATCGGCTCGCCCCAACGGATCACGACGTCCTGCCGGTACCCCTCCGGGACGGTGACGGCATCGTCGGTGTTGGGGGCGACGGGCGTGAACCGCAGCCCGCGCGCACCCTGCGTTTTCGACGGTTTCCCGTGCCCCGCACCGTGCCCCTTCCCGGCGGCCGGCGCGGCCTGCGCCGACGGCGCCCCCGCCACGCCCACGGCCCCGGCGCCCGTCGCGGCGACGGTGACGACGGCCGCGGCGCGCATCATGGAACGGCGGCTGAGCGCGCCGGCGATGACGTCACCGGCGTACTCGTTCGAGCTGGTGTTGGGCACCTCGTGGAAACAGGCGTCACCACACCGGAAACGGCAGGTCATGGCGGACCGGCCGCCCGGATGCGAACCGGACGGCGTTCCGATCAACGGCAGCAGCTTGCGCACTGTGTTCTCCCCTGAGAAGCCCTTGGATGCCCTTGGTGTCAGCGCGACCGTAGGTGCACATACGTGCGGGAGACGGGCGCCACGGTGAACGACGGGTGAATCCACGGAAGCCGGAGGGGAATTACGGCGGCGTCTCGATCGCTCCTTGACGCGCCCGTGCTTTCGTGGCAGACCCTGCACAAGATCACAAGCCGGGGCCGCTAACCTTACGTGTCCGTCCTGGCCAGGGATTGACGGGCATCAACTCACGCGAAGGGTTGCGCACATGGGCATTCTCACTCTCCTGCGGAACGCGTTCGGCCGGTCACGCAAAGAACGGGCCGCCCAGGCGGAGGGTGTGACGCAGGAGACGGCACCGCCGGCCATCGCGCCGGAGCCGAAGCTCCCGTCCCAGCCCACCGCACCCACGGAGCCGGTCGAGGCCCCGGAGCAGACGGAGGCCGCCGAACCCGCGCCGGAGACGGTCCAGGTCCCCGAGCCCCGCACGGAGGCCCCCTCCGACGAGCACGAACTCGTCAAGGCGGCCTTCGCCAACGTCACGGTCCCGAAGCCGACGGAGTCCCCGGACGAGACGTCGGACAGGCAGCCCCCGACCGCCCCGGAGCCCGAGCCGAAGCCCGAGGCCCAGCCGGAACCGGAGACAAAGGCCGCCCCGGAGCCGGAGCCGAAGCCCGAGGTCCAGCCGGAACCGCACACCCAGCCGGAACCGGAGACAAAGGCCGCCCCGGAACCGGAACCCGCAGCCGCCGACGGCGAACAGCCCCCTCCGGGGCCACCCGCACCCGACAACGAACCTCGCACGGGTGGTGCGGCCCGGGCCCAAGACGAAGCCGAGCCCGGGCCCACCCCCGAGCCGGCCGCCACCGAGGCCGAGTCGACCTCCAGGCCGGAGGCCCCCGCCGCGGCCGAGCCGGCCCCTGAGCCGGCCACCACCGAGACCGAGCCCACCCCCGAGCCGGCCCCCGCCAAGGCCGAGCCAACCCCTGAGCCGGCCGCCACCGAGGCCGAGCCAACCCCCGAGCCGGCCGCCACCGAGGCCGAGTCGACCTCCAGGCCGGAGGCCCCCGCCGCGAAACCGGCGACACCCGCCGCCCGTCTCCGCTCCCGCGCCCCCGGCCTCGCCACCGCCTACAAGGCCGCCGCCGCCACCCTCAAGAAGCACAACCTCACCGGCACCCGCGCCAAGGTCCACCTCGTCCTGGACCGCTCCGCCTCCATGCGCCCGTACTACAAGGACGGCTCCGCCCAGGCTCTCGCCGAGCAGACCCTCGCCCTCGCCGCCCACCTGGACCCCGAGGCCACGGTCCACGTCACGTTCTTCTCCACGGAGGTGGACGGCACCGGCGATCTCACCCTCACCGACCACGAGGGCAGGATCGACGAGCTGCACGGCGCCCTCGGCCGCATGGGCCGCACCAGCTACCACGCCGCCGTGGAAGCCGTCCTCGCCCACCACGAGAAGGAGGCCCCCGGCACTCCCGCCCTGGTGGTCTTCCAGACGGACGGCGCCCCCGACGCCAAGACCCCAGCCACCCAGTCCCTCACGGACGCGGCGGCCGGCCACCCGCACGTCCACTTCTCCTTCGTCGCCTTCGGCGACCCGGAGAGCAAGGCCTTCGACTACCTCCGCAAGCTCAAAACGGGCAACGCATCCCATTTCCTCGCCGGCGAGACCCCGAAGGAGCTCACCGACAAGGAGCTCTACGAGGGCGTACTGGCCGCCTGGCGCCCGTAGGACATCCAGACACCGGAACCGCACCGGAACCGCACCGGAACCGCCCGGCGGGGGGCGGACAGGGGAGGTCACCCCTGTCCGCCCCCCGAAACGCGTGTGAGCCGATCACCACCGGACCAGTAGGATTTCGCCCATGGCGGCCACTGGAACCGAGAAGCAGGGGGCGAAGGCGTATTACGTCTCGACCCCCATCTACTACGTCAACGACGCTCCTCACCTGGGCCACGCCTATACGACCGTCGCAGGCGACGTGCTCTCCCGCTGGCACCGCCAGCGCGGCGAGAAGGTGTGGTACCTCACCGGCACGGACGAGCACGGTCAGAAGATCATGCGCACGGCCGAGGCGAACGGGGTCACCCCGCAGGCCTGGGCCGACAAGCTCGTCACCGAGGCCTGGAAGCCCCTGTGGGAACACCTCGACATCGCGAACGACGACTTCATCCGCACCACGCAGAAGCGGCACACCGACCGCGTCCAGGAGTTCGTGCAGGACCTGTACGACAAGGACGAGATCTACAAGGGCGGCTACGAGGGCCCGTACTGCGTGGGCTGCGAGGAGTACAAGCTCCCCGGCGAGCTGCTCGACGGCGAGGGCGAGTACGCGGGCCAGAAGCTGTGCCCGATCCACAAGAAGCCGGTGGAGATCCTCAGCGAGGAGAACTACTTCTTCAAGCTGAGCGCGTACAGCGAGAAGCTGCTCGCCCACTACGAGGCCAACCCGGGCTTCATCCAGCCCGAGTCCGCGCGCAACGAGGTCGTGAACTTCGTCCGCCAGGGCCTCCAGGACCTCTCCATCTCCCGCTCGACCTTCGACTGGGGCGTGCCGGTCCCCTGGGACGACAAGCACGTCATCTACGTGTGGGTCGACGCCCTGCTGAACTACGCCACGGCGGTCGGCTACAACGAGAACCCCGAGAAGTTCGAGTCGACGTTCCCCGCCGACGTCCACCTGGTCGGCAAGGACATCCTCCGCTTCCACGCGATCATCTGGCCGGCGATGCTGATGGCGCAGGGCCTGCCCCTGCCCGGCAAGGTCGCCGCGAACGGCTGGCTGATGGTCGGCGGCGAGAAGATGTCGAAATCCAACCTGACGGGCATCAAGCCGCAGGACCTGACCACGCACTTCGGCGTGGACGCGTACCGCTGGTACTTCCTGCGCGCGATCGCGTTCGGCCAGGACGGCTCGTTCTCCTGGGAGGACTTCTCCGCCCGCTACACCAGCGAGCTGGCCAACGACTACGGCAACCTCGCCTCCCGCGTGGCGGCCATGGTCGGCAAGTACTTCGGCGGCGAGCTGCCGGCCTCGGCGGCCGACGGGGACGCGGAGCAGGCGATCCACGACGGCCTGGCCAAGGCCGTCACGGAGGCCGACCGGAAGATCGGCGAGGAGCTGGACTTCCAGGGCGGCATCCTGGCGGTCTTCGACTTCGTGAAGCAGGTGAACGGCTACATCACGGAGCAGGAGCCCTGGAAGGTCGCCAAGGACGACTCGCCGGAGGGCAAGGCCCGCCTGGCGACGATCCTCTACACGGCCGCGGAGTCCCTCCGCGCGGTGGCGGTCCTCCTGAACCCGATCATGCCGGACACCTCCCAGAAGCTCTGGGACTCCCTGGGCGCCGAGGCGTCCCTGGGCGCCCTCGCGGACCAGAAGGTCCAGGAGGCGGCGGACTGGGGCCGGCTGCCGGCCGGTGTGACGGTCACCAAGGGCGCGGTGCTCTTCCCTCGTCTCGAGGAGAAGCCGACCG
The DNA here is from genome assembly GCF_044328675.1 of Streptomyces sp. NPDC017890. NCBI lineage: Bacteria > Bacillati > Actinomycetota > Actinomycetes > Kitasatosporales > Streptomycetaceae > Streptomyces > Streptomyces sp. NPDC017890. The sequence goes on along the minus strand of NZ_JBIRHU010000009.1, from coordinate 27,424 downwards.
CGTAACGCGCTCGCTACAGCACGGGGCCCGGGAGAGGGCGGACCTTCTCCCGGGCCCCGCGCTTTGCGAGGATCGAACACACAGCCATCTCGCTCACGTGGGGGACCAGCCATGGCACTGTTCGGCAACGCGCACAGCATCAACCCGGCCAAGGCGCAGCAGGACTACGCGCGCCTGCTCGGCCACGGCGAGCAGATCCACGCCGCGTACCTGCTGATCCGCGACACCATCCTCTTCACCGACCGGCGCCTGATCCTGATCGACAAACAGGGCCTCACCGGCAAGAAGACGGAGTACCACTCGATCCCGTACCGCAGCATCACGCACTTCGCGGTCGAGACGGCCGGCCACTTCGATCTCGACGCCGAACTGAAGATCTGGCTCTCGAGCTCCGACACCCCCATCGAGAAGACCTTCACCAAGGGCGTCGACATCTACGAGGTCCAGGCACTCCTGACCCAGTTCGTGGCCCGCTGACGCGAGCACATGCCCCGGAGCAAACGCTTCTCCTGTCCCCGAACGAGTGAATGCTCCGGCATATGCCGAACGCTCCTGCCATGACCGCGCTTGATTGGCGCTCATGGTCAAAGCAACACACGAGGCCTCTCACCGGCTCTTCCAGGAGCACCCGGAGGCTCTCGCGCCCGTCTTCGAGGCACTGGGGCTTCCGCCGCCCTCGAAGGACGACTTCGACGAGCTCTCCCCCGACGCCACCGAGATCCGGCCGATGGAGCGCCGTGTGGACACGGTGCTCAGGTTCGCGCCCGACATGGGGGAGAACTTCGTGCTCGCCCTGGAGTCACAGAGCAAGAAGGACCCCGACAAGGCGAGGAGCTGGGCGTACTACGTCGCGTACCTGTGCGCGAAGTACGACCTGCCGGTCGTACTGGTGGCGGTCTGCCGGGACCGTGCCACAGCGGCGTGGGCCGCAGGGCCCTTCGAATGCGGCGTGGCCTCCTGGCCGACCCAGACCACTCGGCCGATCGTCCTGGGACCCCAGACGGTCCCGGAGGTGACCGACGAGGCGACGGTGGCCCGGCGCCCCGCCCTGGCGGTGCTCTGCGCCATCGTCCACAGCGAGAGCCGCCGCGCGCCCGCCATACTGGAAGCCGTTGCCCGCGGGCTGTTGTCCTTCGAGCCGGACATCACGAAGTACTGGTTCGAGATGGTGGAGGTCGGTCTGGAATCCACTCCGACCAGGGAGAACTGGAGAAAGCTGATGCAGGACGTCATCACCCACTTCCCGGGACACCGGACGCTGTTCGAGGAGAGGTACCTCGAGGCCAGGGCCGAAGGAGAGGCCGAGGGCGAGGCCCGCGGTGAGGCCCGCGGTGAAGCCAAGGGCGTCCTGCGGGTACTGGAGGTGCGTGGTCTCGTGATCACTGACGCCGTCCGTGAACGCATCCTCACGTGCTCCGACCTCACCGTCCTCAACGACTGGCTCGACCGCGCCGGCACAGTAGGGCGAGCGGAGGACCTGTTCGCCCCGGAGACGGGCCACCCGGAGCTCCCGGAAGACGCCCCCTGAGCCAGGAGCTACGGGGCAAGCTCAGTGCCCCTTCACGACTCAGCTGTCCGAGACGTGCGCCACGAAGCCCTCCCAAGCCTCCGACCCGAGGGCGAGGCGAGGGCTTGCGTCGCGGTGCTTGGAGTCGCGGACGTGGATGGTGCCGGGGGTGGTCGCCACCTCGACGCAGGAGTCGCCGTCGGGGCCACTGCTGTAGGTGCTCTTGAACCACGCCAGTGCGGAGGCGTCACCGGCGAGGGGCTTGTGGTTCATGTGTCTCCCAGCAGTTGCTCGATGAAGGCCAGCGACTCCCCTGGCGGGAAAGCCTGCGCCCGGATGGTGCCATACCGCAGCTCAAGGATGCGAAGCTGTCTCGGATCGTGCGTCGGGCGGCCATTGAACGCCCCGTCGGAGCGTCCCACCGCCGTGCCGTCCTCGAACTTCAGGACTTCGATCCCCGCCGGCCGCCCACGAGTTCCGGCAACCCCCCTCCAGACCTGCGACGGCTGCGACCGCGCCTTCCGCGCCACGGACCCCGGCCGCTGCCGCGACTGCCGAACCGACCACCCGGAGGACGCCTAGCATGAAGGCGACGATCCTTGCCCGAGCCCGTGGGCACACACGACGAGGAGCGAGCGCCATGACCATCGCACCCGACAACGCGCAGCAGGGCGCCTCCCACCAGTACCGGGCCATGCGCGACTTCGTTCAGTCCTCGGACGACACACTGCCGGGCAAGTTCGAGATCACCAAGGAAGGGATCGTCCACGACACGATGTCGCCCAGCGGTCGGCACGAGCTGACCACACTGCGGCTCCGGAAGCGCCTGGAAAAGGTGATGCCGGAAGAGATCGTGGCGCACACCGGTGAGCCGGACGTGGAGGACGAACCCGAAGGCGTCATGCGGCGGCCCGACCTGATGGTGATCGCCGAGGAGGACATGGACGTCGAGGGGTCGTTCGACCCCCGGTCGCTCATCGCTGCCGTCGAGGTCGTCTCCCGTTCCAACCCGGGCAACGACTGGGTGGGCAAGGTGCGCGACTACCCCCTGCTCGGCATCCCCGTCTACGCGGTCTTCGACCCCCGCACGGGCACCGGCGCCGTGTTCACGGACATCCACGTCACCCCCGACGGCCCCCGCTACGCCACCCGCAAGGACTTCGTCTACGGCGAGGACGTCACCATCGCCGGCTGGACCATCTCGACCCAGAACCTGCCGCTCTACCAGGGCGAGGACCAGGTGTGACGACGGCGAGGGGCCCGGAACCGCTCCACGGTTCCGAGCCCCTCGCTGCGGTACTGCCGCCGCAGGTTACTTCGGCTGCGGCTTGCGCACCGTCAGGTGCAGCTCCCTCAGCCGGGTCTCGTCCAGCTCGGTGGGCGCACCCATCATCAGGTCCTGGGCGTTGCCGTTGAGCGGGAAGGCGATCGTCTCGCGGATGTTGGGCTCGTCGGCGAGCAGCATGACGATGCGGTCGACGCCCGGGGCGATGCCACCGTGCGGCGGGGCGCCGAAACGGAGCGCGCGCAGCATGCCGGCGAACTCGCGCTCGACGGTCTCCGCGTCGTAGCCCGCGATCGCGAAGGCCTTGAGCATGATGTCGGGCTCGTGGTTCCGGATCGCGCCGGAGGACAGCTCGACGCCGTTGCAGACGATGTCGTACTGCCAGGCGAGGATGTCCAGCGGGTCCTGGTTCTCCAGGGCGTCCATGCCGCCCTGCGGCATCGAGAAGGGGTTGTGGGAGAAGTCGATCCTCCCCGTCTCCTCGTCCTTCTCGTACATCGGGAAGTCGACGATCCAGCAGAAGCGGAAGACGTTCTCCTCGAAGTGCCCGGCGCGCTTGGCGGCCTCGACCCGCACCGCGCCCATGATCTTCGAGACCTCGTCGAACTCACCCGCGCCGAAGAACACCGCGTGCCCGGGGGCGAGCGAGAGCCGCTTGGTCAGCTCCGCGACGTTCTCCTCGGTGAGGAACTTCGCGATCGGACCGGACAGCTGGCCGTCCTCGCCGACGCGGACCCAGGCCAGACCCTTGGCACCCTGCGTGACGGCGTAGTCGCCGAGCTGGTCGAAGAACTTGCGGGACTGGGAGGCGACGTCCGGCACCGGCAGCGCGCGGACGTGCTTGCCCGCGAAGGCCTTGAACTCCGAGCCCTCGAAGACGTCGGTGATGTCGACGAGCTCCAGCTTGGCGCGCAGGTCCGGCTTGTCGGAGCCGTACTTCAGCATCGCCTCGCGGAACGGGATGCGCGGGAAGGGCGAGGTGACCTCGCGGCCGTTGCCGAACTCCGTGAACAGCTCCGTCATCAGCCGCTCGACCGGCTGGAAGACGTCCTCCTGCTCGACGAAGCTCATCTCGACGTCGAGCTGGTAGAACTCGCCCGGCGAGCGGTCGGCGCGGGCGTCCTCGTCGCGGAAGCAGGGCGCGATCTGGAAGTACCGGTCGAAGCCGGAGATCATCAGCAGCTGCTTGAACTGCTGCGGCGCCTGCGGGAGGGCGTAGAAGCGGCCCGCGTGCAGACGGGAGGGCACGACGAAGTCGCGGGCGCCCTCGGGAGACGTGGCGGTGAGGATGGGCGTCGCCATCTCGTTGAAGCCGAGCGCCACCATCTTGCTGCGGATGGAGGAGATGACCGCCGTGCGCAGCATGATGTTGCGGTGCATGCGCTCGCGGCGCAGGTCCAGGAAGCGGTACTCCAGACGCCGCTCCTCGTTGACCCCGTCCTCGGCGTTGATGGTGAAGGGGAGCGGCTGGGCGGCGCCGAGCAGCTCGACCTCGCCCACCTCGACCTCGACCTCGCCCGTGGGCAGGTCGGGGTTGACGTTGTCGGCGCCCCGGGAGACGACCTTGCCGTCGACACGAACGGTCGATTCCTTGGTCAGCTTGTCCAGCGCCTCGTACGCCTCGGTGCCGGGACGGGCGACGAGCTGCGTGATGCCGTAGTGATCGCGCAGATCGATGAAGAGGATGCCGCCCAGGTCGCGCCGATTGTGCAGCCAGCCACTCAGCCGGACGTCGGTGCCGACGTCAGAGGAGCGGAGCTCGCCGCAGGTGTGGGACCTGTACCGATGCATCGTCGTTCATCCAGCCTTCGGGGATCGGGGATGGTGTTCCGCGTTTCACGTGAAACAACCCCAGCGTGAAACAACCCCCAGCGTACCGGCCGGGCACGGCTGTCCTCCTCCCCATTGACGCGACCCGGGCCCGGGGTCGACCGGTGGCAGTGTCCGATCACCTCTTCCTACAGTGGATGAATGCGCACTGGTGATCCCCTGCCCGAGGCGGGTGACGTCCTTGCCGCTCTCGCGACCGGTCTGTGGCACTGGGACACCGCCGCGGGAGAGGTCACCGTGGACGCGGAGGCGGCCCGCCTGTTCGGGCTGCCCGCGGAACGGTCGGTCTTCACCGAGGCCCAGGTACGGGCCCGGCTGCACCCGGTGGACTGGAACGAGATCACCGGGGTGGTCCGGCTCGCCGTCGCCGAGAGCACCCTCGCCGAGGTCCGGATCCGCATCATGGACGAACGGGGCCACGTCGTCCGCATCGTGCGCAGCCGCTCCAAGCCGCGCTTCGACCCCGTGCGCAAGACGTACGAGCTGATCGGCACCCTCCAGGAGGTCGCCGAGCCGACACCCGGCACGCCCGCCGGGCGCAGCGCGGTCACCGGTGACTGGCGCCGCTCGCGGGAGGCGTTCCTGCTGGACGCGGGCCGGGCACTGGCCGAGGCGCGGTCCACCGAGGAGGTGCTGCGGGTCGCGGCGGGCCTGTCGATGCCGGGGTTCTCCCCGGACGGGCTGGCGGTCTTCGGGGTGTCGGGTGACCGGCTGACGGTCATCGGCCACCACGGGCAGCCGTACAACGACATGAACCCGTTCGTGAACATGCCGCTGGAGACGGACTATCCGGCCGCCGAGGTGGTCCGCACCGGCCGTGCCGTCTACCTCTCCTCCCCCGAGCAGTACCGGTCCCGCTACCCCCTCACCTGGCCCCTCGCCGAACGCTTCGGCCGCCGCTCCTGGGCCTTCCTGCCGCTGACCGTGGCGGGCCGCCCGATGGGCGCCTGGATGGCGGCCTTCACCTATCCGGTCGGGTTCACGCCGGACGAACGGTCGGTGCTGACCACCGTGGCGCGGATGCTGGCGCAGGCCCTGACCCGGGCGAGCGCCGCCGAGACCCAGCGGGAGCTGACCGACGGACTGCAGCGCACCATGCTGCCCGTGCTCGGGCCGGAGATCCCCGGCATGGGCGTCGCCGCCCGCTACGTCCCCACCGGCGGCGGCCTCCAGGTCGGCGGCGACTGGTACGACATGATCCAGTTGCCCGGGGACCGCTTCGCCCTGGTCATCGGCGACGTGCAGGGACACGACGTACGCGCGGCGGGGCTGATGGGCCAGCTGCGCATCGCGCTGCGCGCCTACGCCGCCGAGGGACACCGCCCCGACGCGGTACTCTCCCGCGCCTCCCACTTCTTCCACGGCCTCGCCCAGTCCGACGACGACCCCGGCGACATGCGCTTCGCGACCTGCTACTACGCGGAGGTCGACCCCGCGACCGGCACCGTGGAGAGCGCCCGCGCCGGGCACCTGGACCCGGTCGTACGCATGGCGGACGGGACGGCGCTGATCCTCGCCACGGCGGGCGGGCTGCCCCTCGGCATCGACCCGGACTCCGACTACCCGACCACGCGGCTCGCCCTGGAGCCCGGGGACACCCTGATGATGTGCACCGACGGCCTGGTCGAGACCGGGGGCCACGACCTGCAGACCGGCTGGCACCGGCTCCGCGTGATCCTGGAGGAGCACGACGGCGGCCTGGAGGAGCTGGCCGACGCGCTGGTCCAGGCCGTCCACGGGCCCTCCTCCCACCACACCACCGGCCCGCTGGCCGACCGTCGGGAGGACGACATCGCCCTGCTGCTGCTGTGCCGGCAGGGCGAGGGCTGCGGCTGCGGCGAGAGCACCGTGGCCGTGGCCCCGGTGCGCCGCACGATGCTGACGGTCGCGCAGGCCGAGCCCGCGCGGATCGCCACCGCCCGGCAGCACCTGCGCGACCTGCTGCACGACTGGCCCAGCGAGGAGCAGCGGGACGCGGCGGTGCTCCTGCTCTCCGAGATGCTGACCAACGTCCTGGTGCACACCGACGCCGACGCCCTCCTGGTCGCCGAGGTCGCCGGGGAGCCTGGCGAGCGGCGGATCCGGGTGGAGGTCACCGACAGCGGCGACGACCTGCCGCACAAACGCCGGCCGGGAGAGATGGCGTCCTCCGGACGCGGCCTGATACTGATCGAACTGCTGGCGGACGCGTGGGGCGTCGCCCCGCGCGGCGAGGGCAAGAGCATCTGGTACGAGGTCTACGAGTCCACGGATCCGGACGAGGGCCCCGCGGACGGCGGCGGCCCCGCCGGCGGCCCCGAGACCGCGTAACGCGCCTGGAGCTCGTGCACGACCCCGAACGCCGCGGCCGTGAGGGGAACGGCGAGCAGCATCCCGAGGATGCCCGCCACCGAAGCCCCCGCGGTGAGCGCCAGCAGCACGACGGCCGGGTGCATCTGTACGGTCCGGCTCTGGATCACCGGCTGGAGCACGTGCCCTTCCAGCACCTGCACCGCCAGGACCACCCCGAGGGCCCACAGCGCGATGGCGAACCCCCGGTCGGCCAGCGCGACGAGCACGGCGACGGCTCCGGAGATGAACGCGCCCAGGTAGGGGATGTAGGCGCCGACGAAGACCAGCGCGCCGAGCCCGACGGCACCGGGGACGCGCAGGACGAGCAGGCCGACGGTGATGCAGGCGGCGTCGATGAGGGCGATGAGGGTGGTGCCCCGCATGAAGCCCTCGACGGCCCCGAAGGCCCGCCGGGACATCGCCTCGACCATGTCGGCGCCGCCGGGCGGGGCGACGGCGCGCACCGTGCCGACGGCCCGGTCGGAGTCGCGCAGGAAGAAGAAGACGAGCAGCAGGGCGAGCACGGCCATGGCGAGCATCTCGCCGACGACGCTGATGCCGGTGACCACGCCCGAGGCGGCCGTACCGCCGAACCTGCCCAGCAGCTCGCGCGCGTTGGACGCGACGTCGTCCAGCGAGGTCCCGGCCGCCCCGAAGTGGTCGGCGATGCCCTGCGCCGCGTCCCGGAGGGAGGCGATGATCTGGTCCCCGGTCTCGATGAGCGCGGACACCACGATGTACACGGCCCCGCCGACCACGGCCACGACGGCGACGCAGGTGAGCCCGGCGGCCAGCGACCGCTGCACGTGCGCCTTCACCAGCCGCCGGTGCAGCGGCCTGAGCAGGGCGGTGCCGAGCAGCGCGAGCAGCGCCGGCGTCACCGCGGTGCGGAACTCGACGCAGAGCCGGATCGCGACGTAGACGACACCACTGGCGAGCAGGACGACGGCGCACCAGGCGGCGAACCGACGGACCGGACCGGGGAGCAGCTGCACGCCCCCAGCCGATCACGCGACGGGCGGGCTGTCCTGCGCGGACGGCCCGCTCGGGTGACGCGGTGTCAGGCCTGGGCCCCGGCCTCCGACATGCCGTGCACCGCCGGGACGCGGCCGGTGGCTGAAATCCTGCCCAGGAAGCCCCTCCGATTGCTGTTGACAACCACTCGCGAACCCCTCCATCATCATTCCACTAATCAAGTAGTGAAATGGTGGTGGTGATCGTGGAGTTCCGCATCAACCGGCGGAACGGAGTCCCCGCCTTCCAGCAGATCGTGCAGCAGACCAAGCAGGCCCTGCGGCTGGGCGTACTGGTTCCGGGCGATCGGCTGCCGACCGCCAAGGAGGTCGCCGAAGTCAGCGCGGTCAACCCGAACACCACCCTCAAGGCGTACCGCGAGCTGGAGCGTGAGGGCCTGGTCGAACCGCGACCCGGCCAGGGCACGTTCGTACGCCGCACACTGGCCCGCCCCTCGGCAAGTACCGACTCACCGCTGTACGGGGAGCTGGTGGCGTGGGTGTCCCGGGCGGCCGAGGCGGGTCTGGAGCAGGAGGACGTGGCCGCGTTGGTCGCCTCGGCCATGGAGAAGCAGTACGCCGCCGGTAGCGAGACGGCGGCCACGGCAACTAGGAGCACTGGTGAGTGACGGTATGTACGCGGGGGAGTCGGCACTTGAGGCGCACGGCCTGGGGATGCGCTACCGGCGGGGATGGGCACTGAAGGACTGTTCCTTCCGGCTCCCGGCGGGACGGATCTGCGGGCTGGTCGGCCCCAACGGGGCGGGCAAGACCACGCTGCTGAGCATCATGGCCCACGTCCTGGAGCCGACGCAGGGCACGCTCAGCGTGTTCGGCGCGGCACCGGGCACGGTGGACTCGGGGCGCACCTCGTTCCTCGCCCAGGAGAAGCCCCTGTTCCGCCGGTTCACCGTGGCCGAGACCCTGCGGCTGGGGCAGGAACTGAACCCCGGCTGGGACCAGCGCGCCGCCGAGGACATCGTCCGCGCGGGCAATGTGCCCCTCGACGCGAAGATCGGCACCCTGTCCGGCGGCCAGCGCACCCGCGTCGCCCTGGCCGTCGCCCTCGGCAAGCGCCCCGACCTGCTGCTGCTCGACGAGCCGATGTCGGACCTCGACCCGGTCGCGCGCAAGGAACTGACAGGCACCCTCCTCGCCGAGACCGCCGAGCACGGCACCACCGTCCTGATGTCCACCCACGTCCTGGCCGAACTGGAGAACGTGTGCGACTACCTCGTCGTCCTCTCCGACGGCGGAGTACGCCTCGCCGGAGACGTGGACGAGCTGCTGTCCGTACACACCATGGTCACCGGCACCAAGGACGGCGAGGGCCTGCCCGCCTCCCTCGCGCTTCACCCCCTCGTCGAGTCCCGGATCAGCGGACGGCAGTTCACCGCCCTGATCCGTCCCGACGGCCCGGCCACCGGCCCCTGGGAGACGGACAGCCCGAGCACGGAGGAACTCCTGCTCGCCTATCTCCGCTCACCCGACGCACCACCTCTGATCACCCCCACCGCCCAGGTCCGGGACCAGGCGTACAACACCCGGACGGTGGCAGCATGAGCTCTCTCACCAGCACCTCGACGACGACCAGGTCCACGGCCCCGGGCACCACGGGCACGGGCCGGCTCCCCCGACTCCCCCAGCCCCTCAAGGGCATGACCTGGCTGGTCTGGCGCCAGCACCGGGCCGCGTTCTGGACCGTCCTCGGCGCCTCCGCGCTCGCCGTGGCGTGCATCGCCTTCCAGCGCTCCCAGCTGCAGATCGACGGGTACACCCACATATCCACGGGACTCCGGCTGGTACCGATCCTGCTCGGTGTCTTCCTCGGTGCCCCGCTGTTCGCCGGCGACCTGGAGAACGGCACCGCCAAGCTGGTCGTCACCCAGTCCGTGAGCCGGACCCGCTGGCTGACCACGAAACTGGCCCTGACCGCGCTGGTGGTCGTGGTGAGCACGGTCGCGCTGTCGGTCGCGTTCGGCTGGTGGTGGAGCCTCTACAAGTCCGAGGTCACGGCCACGGAGTGGATCTCCGAATCCACCTTCGACAACACGGGACCCGTGCCCGTCGCCCTCGCCCTCCTCTCCGTCTTCGGCGGGGTGGCGATCGGTGTGGTGCTGCGCCGCACGCTGATGGCCATGGTGGTCACCCTCGGTTTCACCGTCGTCGTCCAGCTCGTCTGGTCCCACTTCCGGCTGTCGCTCGGCGACGTCGTCACGAGCACGACGAGCAGGGCCTCGGCCGAAACCCCGGTCCAGACGTTGCCCACAGGCGCGCACCGGATGGACGGGTCGACCCCGTACCTCACCGGCGACGGGAAACTCCTCGGCTGGGGCACCTGTGCGGACGCGCAGACGGAACAGGCGCATGAGCTGTGCCTGCAGAAGGCCGATGTCGTGGGCTGGTCGGTCGACTACCTGCCGATCTCCCAGATGAACGGCATGCAGTGGTTCGGCGCCTCGATCCTGCTGGCCCTGACGGCCGCCGTCACGGTGTTCCTCTTCTTCTGGGGCCGTAAGCGCCTCGCCTGAGACCCGTCCCCGGTCCGTGCGGGAGCTCGGACGGCTCGGGCGTATCGAGCCAACTGACGCACCCGACACACCGCCGCACACCCCCGGCACCCCACGTCAGCGGGCACGGCCCCGCCCCCGATGCCGTCGCGCGTCAGTACCGGGCGGGGCCGTGGGTGTGGCTCGTACGCGACTCACCTGCGGGTGCCGTCGACCTCGTCGGACCCGCCCCACTGAGGCGACCAGGAAGGCGGCGGCAAGCGCGGAACGAGCCCTCCCGTGTCCGGGCCGGGCTCGTCCGCGTGTAGCTCCAGCGAGCCCTACAGCCCGGCCTCCGACATGCCGTGCACCGCCGGGACGGTGCCGAGCCGGCCCTTCTGGAAGTCCTCGAAGGCCTGCTGGAGCTCGTCCCGGGTGTTCATGACGAACGGCCCGTAGTGCGCCATCGGCTCCCGGATCGGCTGCCCGCCCAGCAGCACGACCTCCAGGTCGGGCGTGTGCGAGTCCTGCTGCTCGTCCGCGCGGACGGTCAGCGAACCGCCGGCGCCGAAGACGGCGGTCTGTCCCAGGTGGACCGGCCGCCGCTCGGCACCCACGGACCCGCGCCCGGCCATCACGTACGCCAGGCCGTTGAAGTCCTCCCGCCAGGGCAGGGTCACCTCGGCGCCCGGAGCCAGCGTCGCGTGGACCATCGTGATCGGCGTGTGCGTGATCCCGGGGCCCTCGTGACCGCCCAGCTCACCGGCGATGACACGCAGCAGCGCGCCGCCGTCCGGGGAGGTGAGCAACTGGACGCTGCCGCTGCGGATGTCCTGGTAGCGCGGGGCCATCATCTTGTCCCTGGCCGGGAGGTTCACCCAGAGCTGGAGGCCGTGGAACAGCCCGCCGGACATGACCAGCTGCTCCGGCGGCGCCTCGATGTGCAGGAGACCTGAACCGGCCGTCATCCACTGGGTGTCGCCGTTGGTGATGGTGCCGCCACCGCCGTTGGAGTCCTGGTGGTCGAATATGCCGTCGACGATGTAGGTGACGGTCTCGAAGCCGCGGTGCGGGTGCCAGGGCGTGCCCTTCGGCTCCCCGGGCGCGTACTCCACCTCACCCATCTGGTCCATCATGATGAACGGGTCGAGATGGCGGTAGTTGATCCCGGCGAACGCGCGGCGCACCGGGAAGCCCTCGCCCTCGAAACCGCTGGGCGCGGTCGTGACGGTGAGCACGGGACGCGCGACGGCGTCGGCGGGTGCGGATACGCGGGGCAGCGTCAACGGGTTCTCGACGGTCACTGCAGGCATGTCGGTACCTCCTCGGGTACACCCAATTTAGTTGAGCGTTGAACTTTCTGCCACCTCAAACAGAGAAAGCCCGGAGGGCATTCCCTCCGGGCCCCCCGGGCTCGCACAGCGGCGGCACCTGTCAGCCGTCTGCGCGGCGATGGCGCCTAGCCGTACATGCGGCGCATCGCGAAATCGACCATCTGTTCGACCGCCTTCGCGTCGAACACCATCCGGTGCTCGCCCTCCATGTCCAGCACGAAGCCGTAGCCGGTCGGCAGCAGGTCGATCACCTCGGCCCCGGTGATCACGAAGTACTTCGACTCCTTGCCCGCGTACCGGCGCAGTTCCTTGAGGCCGGTGAACATCGGGATCACCGGCTGCTGGGTGTTGTGCAGCGCGAGGAAACCGGGGTTGTCGCCGCGCGGGCAGTAGACCTTCGAGGTCGCGAAGATCTGCTGGAAGTCCTCGGCGGACATCTGGCCGGTGGTGAAGGCGCGCACCGCGTCCGCGAGCGAGGGCGGGGACGGCTCGGGGTACAGCGGCGGCTGCTGCCCGTATCCGCCGGACATCGGCTGCTGCGGCGGGGCGTACTGCTGCTGCTGAGGACCCGCGGTCTGGTCGTAGCCGTACATGCCGCACAGAGTAACGAGTAACGAGTCACAGATGTCCGGCTCGGGGTTGCTTCTTATTACCGGCGGGTAGCATCATCGTAGCTACTACTCGGTACGTGTAGTTGGTATGTGTACAGATGCGAGGAGTCAGTGCCTCGCCGATCTCTCAACGGAGCCGTCGCCATGGGGCACTACAAGCCGAATCTCCGGGACATCGAGTTCAACCTCTTCGAGGTGCTCGGCCGTGACAAGGTTTACGGCACCGGCCCGTTCGCGGAGATGGACACGGACACCGCCAAGAGCGTCCTGGAGGAGCTGACCCGCCTCTCGCAGAACGAGCTGGCCGAGTCCTTCGCCGACGCCGACCGCAACCCGCCGGTCTTCGACCCGGAGACCAACACCGCGCCGGTCCCGGCGTCCTTCAAGAAGAGCTACCAGGCCTTCATGGACTCCGAGTACTGGCGGCTCGGCCTGCCCGAGGAGATCGGCGGCACCACCTCGCCCCGCTCCCTGATCTGGGCCTACGCGGAGCTGATCCTCGGCGCCAACCCGGCCGTGTGGATGTACTCCTCCGGCCCGGCGTTCGCGGGCATCCTCTTCGAGGAGGGCAACGAGGCGCAGAAGCACATCGCGTCCTTCGCCGTCGAGAAGCAGTGGGGCTCCACCATGGTCCTCACCGAGCCGGACGCCGGCTCGGACGTCGGCGCCGGCCGCACCAAGGCGGTCCAGCAGGAGGACGGCTCCTGGCACATCGAGGGCGTCAAGCGCTTCATCACGTCCGGCGAGCACGACATGTCGGAGAACATCCTCCACTACGTCCTCGCCCGCCCCGAGGGCGCGGGCCCCGGCACCAAGGGCCTGTCCCTCTTCCTCGTCCCGAAGTACGAGTTCGACTTCGAGACCGGCGAGCTCGGCGAGCGCAACGGCGTCTACGCCACCAACGTCGAGCACAAGATGGGCCTCAAGGCCTCCAACACCTGCGAGATGACCTTCGGCGACCGCCACCCCGCCAAGGGCTGGCTGATCGGCGACAAGCACGACGGCATCCGCCAGATGTTCCGCATCATCGAGTTCGCGCGGATGATGGTCGGCACGAAGGCGATCTCCACCCTCTCCACGGGCTACCTCAACGCCCTGGAGTACGCCAAGGAGCGCGTCCAGGGACCCGACCTGGCCAACTTCATGGACAAGACGGCCCCCAAGGTCACCATCACGCACCACCCGGACGTCCGCCGCTCCCTCATGACGCAGAAGGCGTACGCCGAGGGCATGCGCGCACTCGTGATGTACACCGCATCCGTCCAGGACGAGATCCAGGTCAAGGAGGCGAACGGCGAGGACGCCGCCACCGAGCACGCCCTCAACGACCTGCTCCTGCCGATCGTCAAGGGCTACGGCTCCGAGAAGGCCTACGAGCAGCTCGCCCAGTCCCTGCAGACCTTCGGCGGCTCCGGCTTCCTGCAGGAGTACCCGATCGAGCAGTACATCCGCGACGCCAAGATCGACACCCTGTACGAGGGCACCACGGCGATCCAGGGGCAGGACTTCTTCTTCCGGAAGATCGTCCGCAACCAGGGCGCTGCGCTGAACTCGCTCGCCGAGGACATCAAGAAGTTCCTCGCCCTCGGCACCGGCGGCGAGGAGCTGTCCGGCGCCCGCGAGCACCTGGCCAAGGCCGCCGTCGAGCTGGAGGCCATCGTCGGCCTCATGCTCACCGACCTCGCCGCCACCGAGCAGGACGTCAAGAACATCTACAAGGTCGGGCTCAACACCACCCGCCTCCTCCTGGCCTCCGGTGACGTGATCGTCGGCTACCTGCTCCTCAAGGGCGCCGCCATCGCCGCCGAGAAGCTGCCGACCGCCTCCGCCAAGGACGTGGCCTTCTACACCGGCAAGATCGCCGCCGCGAAGTTCTTCGCCGCGAACGTCCTGCCCGGCGTCACCATGGCCCGCAAAATCGCCCAGGGCGTCGAGCTGGACCTGATGGAGCTGGACGAGGCGGCGTTCTAGCCCACCGGGGCCCGGTCTCCACACTCCCCTCACACCCTCACGAGGGCCCGCTCCCGCCATACGGGAAGCGGGCCCTCGCACGTCGTTAAGGTGAACCCATGAGCGCACCCACCCGCTTCGACCGCGGCCACACCGACGACCTGATGTCCTTCCTCGCGGCCGGCCCCACGCCGTACCACGCCGTGGCGAGTGCCGCCGAGCGGCTGGAGAAGGCGGGCTTCCGGCAGGTCGCGGAGACGGACGCCTGGGAAGGGACGAGCGGCGGCAGGTACGTGCTGCGCGGCGGTGCGATCGTGGCCTGGTACGTCCCCGAGGGCGCCGCGCCGCACACCCCCTTCCGGATCGTCGGCGCGCACACCGACTCGCCCAACCTGCGCGTGAAGCCCCGCCCGGACAGCGGAGCGCACGGCTGGCGCCAGGTCGCCGTGGAGATCTACGGCGGCCCCCTGATGAACTCCTGGCTGGACCGCGACCTGGGCCTGGCCGGCCGCCTGACCCTGCGCGACGGCACGACCCGCCTCGTCAACATCGACCGCCCGCTGCTGCGCGTCCCGCAACTCGCCATCCACATGGACCGCAACGTGTCCGCGGAGGGCCTCAAGCTCGACAAGCAGCGCCACCTCCAGCCCGTCTGGGGCCTCGGCGACACCGTCAGCGACGGTGACCTGATCGCCTTCCTGGAGGACGAGACGGGGCTCGCCCGCGGCGAGGTCACCGGCTGGGACCTGATGACCCACTCCGTGGAACCCCCGGCCTACCTGGGCCGCGACAAGGAGCTGGTGGCCGGTCCCCGCATGGACAACCTCCTGTCCGTGCACGCCGGGGTGGCCGCCCTGGCCGCGGTCTCGGCCTCCGGCGCGGACCTCCCGTACATCCCGGTGCTGGCCGCCTTCGACCACGAGGAGACCGGCTCCCAGTCGGACACGGGCGCGGACGGCCCGCTCCTCGGCAGCGTGCTGGAGCGCTCGGTGTTCGCGCGCGGCGGCTCGTACGAGGACCGGGCCCGTGCCTTCGCCGGCACGGTCTGCCTGTCCTCGGACACCGGCCACGCCGTCCACCCCAACTACGCGGAGCGGCACGACCCGACGCACCAGCCGCGCGTCAACGGCGGCCCCATCCTCAAGGTCAACGTCAACAACCGCTACGCCACGGACGGTTCGGGGCGTGCCGTGTTCGCCGCCGCCTGCGAGAAGGCGAACGTCCCGTTCCAGACGTTCGTCTCCAACAACTCCATGCCGTGCGGCACGACCATCGGCCCGATCACCGCGGCCCGGCACGGCATCAGCACCGTGGACATCGGCGCGGCCATCCTCTCGATGCACAGCGCCCGGGAGCTGTGCGGCGCCGACGACCCGTACCTGCTGGCGAACGCGCTGGTGGCGTTCCTGGAGGGCTGATCCCGCGCGCACTCCCGGCCGGAACACCCGTGTGTCGCATGGGTGTTCCGGCCGGGGGTACCCGCACGGAACCGGATCGGCCGGAAACCCGGAACCGACCGGATCTGACAGGGAGGCAACACTCATGGGCCTCGGCGGGTGCATCATCCTCATCGCCGTGGGAGCCGTCCTCACGTTCGCGACCGACTGGGACATGCAGGGCGTCAACATCGACCTGGTCGGTGTCATCTTCATGATCGTCGGACTGATCGGTGTCGCGACGTTCAGCAGCATCGCCCGGCGCCGCCGCGTCGTGATGCCGCCGACGACCCCGGTCGTCGATGACCGGCCCCACCCCCACACGCGGGACGGGTACCACAACGGCTACGGCGCCTGACCGCCGCCACGGGTGTCAGGCGTGCGCGGCCGGCCACGGCAAGGACAGGAGCCGGACCGGCCGGCACGCGCGCCGCGGGTCCACGCCGCCGCACTCAGCCTGTCGGCCTACGTACCGCGTCCCCCGGCGCCCGGCGGGGAAGCGATCAGGTCATGAGATTCCTCGTGTACGACCGGCTCCTCGGCATCGGTGACGACTACTGGATCGAGGACGACAGCGGCAACAAGGCGTACCTCGTCGACGGCAAGGCGATGCGGCTGCGGGACACCTGGGAGCTGAAGGACACCCAGGGGCGTGTGCTCATCGACATCCATCAGAAGATGTTCACCCTGCGCGACA
Source organism: Streptomyces sp. NPDC017890 (assembly GCF_044328675.1). Lineage (NCBI taxonomy): Bacteria > Bacillati > Actinomycetota > Actinomycetes > Kitasatosporales > Streptomycetaceae > Streptomyces > Streptomyces sp. NPDC017890. The sequence goes on along the minus strand of NZ_JBIRHU010000009.1, from coordinate 10,941 downwards.
CGATGGTGATCGAGCGGGGCGGTGAGCCCCTGGCGCGGATCAGGCGGAAGCGGCTGTCGCTGCTGCGCAACCACTACCTGGTCTCCCTGGCCGACGGTACCGAGCTGGACGTCAGCGGCAAGATCCTCGACCGGGAGTTCGCCGTCGAGTACGACGGTGAGCTGCTGGCCGTCGTCTCCCGGCGGTGGCTGACCCTCCGGGACACCTACGGTGTCGACGTCGTCCGGGACGACGCGGACCCGGCGCTGCTGATCGCGCTGACGGTGTGTGTGATCCACCTGGCGGAGAAGGAGCGGGGGGACGACTGACGGGCGGTGCGTGACGGAGCGGACGGGGATCACGGCACCCGGCCGTACGGCACCCGCCCCGCGCTCCGGCGCGCATGACGTCACGGGCAGCCTCTCTTCCCGCCCCGGCATAGGACGTTCGTTCGCGGATCAGTACCATGCGGTCGATCGTTCGTGTCATGTTCATACAGGGGTGGGGACAACTTGAGATTGAGACGTCGAGTACGCCGTACGGCCGTGGGCGCTGCCCTCGGTGTCACCGCGGTCCTGAGTTTCCAGAGCATCGCGGGCGGTGCCGCCGTCGGGACCGCGAACGAGACGGCGCACCACCCGAGCGTCTACAGCGCCGCCGGGCAGGAGTCCGCACCCGTCAAGAGCGAGGTGCACAGGCTGGCGCTCACCGACAAGGGAGCGGGAGAGGCCGTGCTGTCCCGGCGGGACACCGAGCGCTTCGCCCTCCTGGGTGTCTCCTGGACGGACCCCGCAGCGAAGCTCGCGGGCACCATCCAGGCGCGGGCCAGGAACGCCGAGACGGGTGAGTGGAGCGAGTGGAAGGACCTCGAGCCCTACCCGGCGATGCTCGACGGCCGCCGCGCGGGCGCGCGCGGTTCCACCGAGCCGGTCTGGGTCGAAGCCTCCGACGGCGCTGAGGTCCGCGTCAGCGACGGCGCCGCCCGCGGCACGCTGCCGGCCGGGCTCCGCCTCGACCTGGTCGACCCGGGCACCACCGAGGCCGATGGCACCTCCGGGAACCTGAACGCGGAGCCCGCCGCCTTCGCGCAGGACGTGCCGCCCACGACGCCCGGCCCGGCGTCCTCGGCGCCGCAGCCGGCCATCGTCTCCCGTGCCGACTGGGGCGCGGACGAGAGCCTGAACGACGAGGGCCCCGTCTACCTGCCGGACGGCAAGATCCGTGCCGCCTTCGTGCACCACACGACGGACGCGGAGTACGACTGCTCGGAGTCCGCCGCGGTGGTCCGGGCGATCCACGTCTACCACGTGAAGACCAACGGCTGGCGCGACCTCGGATACAACTTCCTCGTCGACAAGTGCGGCAAGATCTTCGAGGGTCGGCAGGGCGGCATCGACCAGCCGGTGATGGGAGCCCACACCTACGGCTGGAACTCCCAGTCGACGAGCGTCTCCTTCATCGGCGACTACACGGAGCAGACCGCCCCCAACGCGGCCCTGGTCTCGGCGTCGCGGGTGATCGCGTACAAGCTCGGCCAGTACGGCGTCGACCCGGCCGGCAAGGCCCTGCTGACCGCGGGCGCCACGCAGACGAACTACTTCCGTACGTCCTTCACCGCCGGTCAGAACTACACCTTCGACGCCGTCTCCGGGCACCGCAACGGCTACAACACCGAGTGCCCCGGCACCATGCTGTACCCGCAGCTGCCCACCATCCGCGGCTACGCGAGCGGCACCGTGGCGGGTCTCACCGTCACGTCGCTGGGCGGTGAGGCGGCCAAGGCGGGCAGCGGCTACCAGACGCCCGGCCAGGCCACGGTCAACTGGACCACGTCCACGCAGAACGGCCTGATCAGCAAGTTCGAGGTGCTGGTCGACGGCCAGGTCGCCGCCTGGAGCTGGGGTCACATCCGCACGTCGTCCGTCACGATCGAGGGATACGGCGCCCACGCGGTGGCCGTCCGCGCCACGCACACCTCGGGCAAGGTGACGACGTCCGCTCCGGTCACGGTCACCGTGCCCGGCCCGAAGACCTTCAAGCCGGTCACCCCGACCCGGCTGATGGACACCCGGTCCGGCCTGGGCGTGGCGAAGGCCAAGGTCGGCTCCGGCGACGAGGTGGTCCTGCAGGTCACCGGCAACGGCGTCGTCCCGTCCACCGGTGTCGGCGCGGTCGTCCTGAACGTCACCGCGACCAACCCGACGTCGACGAGTTACGTGTCCGTCTACCCGAACGGCACCGAGCGCACGTCCGCGTCGAACCTGAACTTCACCGCCGGCCGGACCATCCCCAACCTGGTGGTCGTCCCGGTCATCGACGGCAAGGTGCGGTTCTACAACCACGCCGGCACGGTCGACCTGCTCGCCGACGTCACGGGCTACTACACGACGGACGCCAGCGGCTCGACCCACGTCAACATCGGTCCGAAGCGGTTGATGGACACCCGCTACGGCACCGGCGTGCCGAAGGCGGCCGTCGGCCCGCAGGGCCAGGTCACGCTCCCCGTCGCCGGCGTCCAGGGCGTCCCGGCCGAAGGCGTCACGGCGGTGGTCCTGAACGTGACCGCCACCAACCCGACCTCGTCCTCGTACGTCTCGGTCTACCCGAACGGCACGATTCGCACCGCCGCCACGAACCTCAACTTCACCGCCGGCCAGACCATCCCCAACCTGGTGGTCGTCCCCGTCGTCAACGGCGAGGTGAACTTCTACAACCACGCCGGCACGGTCGACCTGATCGCCGACATCACCGGCTACTTCACCTCGGGGACCGAGGGTGCCTCGCACATCAACATCGGTCCGAAGCGGCTGATGGACACCCGCTACGGCACCGGCGTGCCGAAGGCGGCCGTCGGCCCGCAGGGCCAGGTCACGCTCCCCGTCGCCGGCGTCCAGGGCGTCCCGGCCGAAGGCGTCACGGCGGTGGTCCTGAACGTGACCGCCACCAACCCGACCTCGTCCTCGTACGTCTCGGTCTACCCGAACGGCACGACCCGCACCGCCGCCTCGAACCTCAACTTCACCGCCGGCCAGACCATCGCCAACCTGGTGGTCGTCCCGGTCGTGAACGGTGAGGTGAACTTCTACAACCAGTGGGGCTCGGTCGACCTGATCGCCGACATCACCGGCTACTTCACCAAGTGAGTCCCGCCTGACTCCGAGCGGTGAGTCACATCGGCTCCCAAGGCCTGCTTCCGGCCTTGGGAGCCGACGTCGTCCCACGGGCCGCAGACGCACCCGGCGGGCCTACCGCCGAGGTGTCTCCAGCCCCAGCACCCGGTCCCTGAGGGCCGGGAACTGTTCGCGGGTCCGCGCCACCTTCGCCGGGTCGAACTCCACCGTGAGGACCTCCTCGTCCGCGCCGGCCTCCGCCAGCACCTCGCCCCACGGATCGACCACGACCGAGTGACCGGCCTGCGGAACTCCGGCGTGCGTCCCGGCCGTTCCGCACGCGAGGACGAACGCCTGGTTCTCCACCGCCCGGGCCCGGGCGAGGAGCGTCCAGTGGGACCGGCGGCGTTCCGGCCAGCCCGCCGGGACGACGAGCGTCTCGGCACCGGCCTCGACAAGACCGCGGAAGAGTTCGGGGAAGCGGAGGTCGTAGCAGGTCGCCACGCCCAGGGTCGTCCCGGGCAGACGGACCGTCACCAGCTCGCGCCCCGCGCCCATCAGCACGGCCTCGCCCTTGTCGAAGCCGAACCGGTGGATCTTGCGGTAGGCGGCGGCCAGGTCACCGGAGGGGGAGAAGACGAGAGAGGTGTTGTAGAGCTGTCCGTCGGGAGCGCGCTCGGGGACGGACCCCGCGTGCAGCCACGCGCCGGCGTCGCTCGCCGCCTTCGCCATCGCCTCGTACGTCGGGCCCTCGAGCGGCTCTGCCTGCGCGTCGAAGTCCTCGAAGGCGAACGCGCCCGTGGTCCACAGCTCCGGCAGCACGACGAGATCGGCGCCCGCTTGTTCCCGTACCAGCGACGCCATCCGCCGGCGTCGCGCTTCGACGGATTCGCCCTCGTTCACGGCGATTTGGATCAAAGAGGCGCGCACGTTACCACCGTCCTGCCATTCGGGCCGTCCCCAAGGGTGTCCACACGGCCTACGATCGTCACACGAAAGCACTGCCGGGGTGCCGCACAGCAGCGTAACTTAGCGTCTCGATACGCCCACTGACCGCCGTCACCTCCCGCAGGCACCACCGCCGAAACAACCCGCCCGTGTACCGACCGCCGAGGGGTCCCGTTCCGTGAGTCTGCATCCCACCCTCCAGCCCTACGCCGACGCCTGGACTCACTCCATCGAGGCGATAACCGAGCTGGTCCAGCCGCTTGTGGAGGCAGAGTGGAACCGCCGCACCCCCTGCCCGGGCTGGTCGGTGCGCGACATCGTCTCCCACGTCATGGGTCTGGACTCCGAGATGCTCGGCGACCCGCGCCCCATCCACACGCTCCCGCGCGACCTCTTCCACGTCACCAACGACCACCAGCGCTACATGGAGATGCAGGTCGACGTCCGCCGCCACCACACGGCGCCGGAGATGACGTCCGAGCTGGAGTACATGATCATCCGGCGTAACCGGCAGCTGCGGAACGAGTCGCGGGACCCCGGCACCAAGGTGCGCGGCCCGCTCGGCACCGAGCTGACCCTGGAGGAGGCGATGCGCCGGCACGCGTTCGACGTGTGGGCGCACGAGCAGGACCTGCGCACGGCTCTCGGCCGTCCCGGCAACCTCGACTCTCCCGGCGCGCACGTCACCCGTGACGTCCTGCTCGCCGCACTGCCCGCCGTCGTCGCCGAACGCGCCGACGCGCCGCGCAGCTCCGCCGTCGTCTTCGACGTCCACGGCCCGGTCGAGTTCCTGCGCACGATCCGCGTCGACATCCAGGGCCGCGGCACCCTGGAGACGGCCCCCGCCCTCGGTCCCGCCGCCACCCTCACCCTCGACTGGGAGACCTACGTCCGCCTGGCCTGCGGCCGCGTGAGCCCGCAGGCGGCGGCGGACCGCATCAAGACGGAGGGCGATCCCGACCTGGCGGCGGCGATCCTGCGGAACTTCGTGGTCACCAAGTGACGTCGGCGAGAAGTGGGTTCAGCCCGTCCGGCGTCTAAGGACGAGACCGTTCGGGCCGAAGGCGGGGCCTGGGGGCGGCAGGCCCCGGCCAGGCCCGCACCCGCGCCTACACAGGCACGTGCACCGTCTCCACCCGGCTCGCCACAAGCCGCTCCCGCTCCCTGCGCGCCGCCCGCTTCCGCAGCCGCAGGATCTGCGTGACACCCAGCGCCTGCAGCACGAACACCGACGAGAAGGCGATCCCGTAGTCGTCCCCGGTCGCGTCCAGCAGCATCCCGACCGCGAACAACGTGGTCATCGACGCCACGAAACCGCCCATGTTCGTGATCCCGGACGCCGTCCCCTGCCGCTCCGGCGGATTCGCCGGCCGCGCGAAGTCGAAGCCGATCATCGACGCCGGCCCGCACGCGCCGAGCACGGTGCACAGCACGACGAGCAGCCACATCGGCGCACGGTCGGCCGGGTACGCGAGCGTCGCCGCCCACAGGAGCGCCGTCGCGCCCACCGTGCCGAGCGCCAGCGGCAGCCGGGCCGCGTGGTGCCGGGCGATGACCTGGCCGTAGACCAGACCGACCGTCATGTTGGACAGCACGACGAGGGTGAGCAGCCCGCCCGCCGTGGCCCGGGACAGACCCTGCGCCTCGACCAGGAACGGCATCCCCCACAGCAGCAGGAACACCATCGCCGGGAACTGGGTGGTGAAGTGCACCCACAGCCCGAGCCGCGTCCCCGGCTCCCGCCAGGACGTCGCGATCTGCCGCCGTACGTACGCGGCGCCCTGATGCGGCAGCGGCTCCGGCTCGTGCCCCTCGGGGTGGTCCTTCAGGAACAGCAGCAGCAGGACGAAGACGACCACGCCCGCCAGCGCGCTGCCCGCGAACGCCGCCGTCCAGCCGATGCCGTGCAGCAGCCGGGCCAGGACGAGGGTGGAGACCAGGTTGCCCGCCATGCCGACGAGGCCGGCGAGCTGGGCGACCATCGGCCCGCGCCGGGCGGGGAACCAGCGGGTGCCGAGCCGCAGCACGCTGATGAACGTCATCGCGTCCCCGCAGCCCAGCAGCGCCCGCGAGGCGAGCGCCATGCCGTACGACGGGGAGAAGGCGAAGCCCAGCTGCCCCACCGTGAACAGGACGACGCCGATGCCCAGCACCTTCTTGGTGCCGAGCCGGTCGACCAGCAGGCCGACGGGTATCTGCATACCGGCGTAGACCAGCAGCTGGAGGATGGAGAAGGTGGACAGGGCGGAGGCGCCCACGTGGAAGCGGTCGGCGGCGTCGAGGCCGGCCACACCCAGGGACGTACGGAAGATGACGGCGACGAAGTAGACGGAGACGCCCACGCTCCAGACGGCGATGGCGCGCCGGCCGCCTGGGGGTGCTCCCTTCGGGGGAGGATCTCCGGGCAGTGTGTTCCCGGCCGACGTGGCCGAACTCATCGGACCTCCCCCCGGGCCAGGTGCGAGAACCAGCCCACGTGCCGGTGGACCACACCGACGGCCGCCTCCGCGTCCCCGGCGCGCAGCGCTTCGAGGATCTCCTCGTGCTCGGCGAGGGTCTTGGCGATCCGGTCGGGGTGGGAGTGCATGACGGCGACGCCCATGCGCAGCTGGCGGTCGCGGAGCTGGTCGTAGAGGCGGGAGAGGATCTCGTTGCCGCCGCTGCGGACGATCTCGGCGTGGAAGCAGCGGTCGGTGACGGAGGCGGCGGCGAAGTCACCGGCGGCCGCCTGCTCCTTCTGCCGGTCGAGCAGTTCCGCCAGCCGCTCCACGAGGGCGGGCGGGGCGGGTACGGCCTTGCGCGCCGCGTGCTCCTCGACCAGCAGCCGGGTCTCCACCACGTCCGCGATCTCCTGCGCGGAGACGGGCAGGACCAGTGCGCCCTTCTTCGGGTAGAGCCGGATCAGCCCCTCGGCCTCCAGCCGGAGCAGCGCCTCGCGCACCGGTGTGCGGGAGACCCCCACGGCCTCGGCGAGCTCTCCCTCGGTGAGCAGCGTCCCACCCTCGTAGCGACGCTCGAGGACGCCCTGCTTGACGTGGGTGTAGACGCGGTCAGCCGCGGGGGGTTGCTTCACTGCCGTGGTCATGCCGACAGGATAGATACAACAGGGACGCAAGAAGAGCCCGGTCCAGCATGCGGACGTCCGGCCACTCGTCAGGAGGACGCGGTGAACCGCCCCGGCCACCGCGCGGGCCATCCGTGCTATTCACGTGTCGCACGGGCGCGGGCCGGGACCGCATCGACCACAACTCGGCCGCGCATCAGGGGAATTAAACCGAAACCGGGGTACTCGACTTGATAAACGTCATTCAGGGCATCTGCCTCCGCAGAGCCGTCACCGTCGCCCTGACCGGTGGCGCCGTACTCGCGACCGGAGTCCTCTCCACCGCGCCCGCACAGGCCGCCGGCACGCCCGCCCGGGCCGCCGCCGCACCCGCTCGGGCCGCCGCCGCGCCCTCGGTCGTCGCCAAGGGCGGCTTCGTGATGAACGACGCGACCGGCAGGTCGCTCTACACCAAGGCCGCGGACACCAAGCGCCCCACCGGTTCCACCACCAAGATCATGACCGCCAAGGTCGTGCTCTCGCAGCCGAAGCTGAACCTGGACGCCAAGGTCACGATCCAGATGGCGTACAGCGACTACATCGTGTCGAAGAACGCCTCCTCCGCACGCCTGATCGTCGGCGACAAGGTGACGGTCCGGCAGCTGCTGTACGGGCTGATGCTGCCGTCGGGCTGCGACGCCGCGTACGCGCTGGCCGACAAGTTCGGCTCGGGCAGGACGCGGGCGGCCCGGGTCAAGTCGTTCATCGGCAAGATGAACGCCACCGCCAAGAGCCTCGGCCTGAAGAACACGCACTTCGACTCGTTCGACGGCATCGGCAACGGAAGGAACCACTCCACGCCGCGCGACCTGACGACACTCGCGAGCAGTGCGATGAAGAGCTCCACCTTCCGCACGATCGTGAAGACGAAGAAGTACACGGCGAAGACCATCACCAAGAAGGGCGACACCCGCACGATGGCGCCCTGGACCAACACCAACACGCTGCTCGGCAGTTACAGCGGCGCGATCGGCGTGAAGACCGGGTCGGGCCCGGAGGCCAAGTACTGCCTGGTCTTCGCCGCGACGCGGAAGGGCAGGACCGTCATCGGCACCGTCCTGACCTCCTCGTCCTCGGCCCAGCGCGCCAAGGACGCGACGAAGCTCATGAACTACGGCTTCGCCGGGCTGGGCTGACACCCGCCCCGCCCCACCCGCCTCCCAACGGGCCCGTCGCCGCCGCGACGGGCCCGTTCTCTGCGCCGGCCCCTGCCCTGCTCCTCCCTTGCCCCTGCCCCTGCCTCTGCCCCTGTACCTGCCCCTGTACCTGTACCTGTACCGATGAAGCGCATGGTGATAGTTTCATTAGCACCATGCTGCTGAGTCTGGACACAAACGACACCCGCCCCCTGCACGAGCAGGTCGCCGGCGCCATCCGACGTGCCATCGCCGAGGGGGAGTGCGCCCCCGGGGACCGCCTGCCCTCGGCGCGCGACCTCTCCGACGCCCTGGACGTCAACGTCAACACCGTGCTGCGCGGCCTGCGCGGCCTGCGGGACGAGGGCCTGCTGGAGTTCCGCCGCGGCCGGGGAGTGACCGTGGCCGAGGGCGCCCGACCGCACTCCGGGCTTCAGATCCGCGTACGGGAGCTGATCGCCGAGGCGGCACGGCTGGGCTACAGCAGGACCGATGTCATCGACATGATCAAGGAGATGCCGTGAAAGACACGACAGTGGCGGTTCGGACGACGGCCGCGGTGTGGACGGTCGGTGTCACGGCGGTACTCGCCGGACTGCCGCTCGTGGCACGGGGGCGGCTGCCCGACCGGCTGGCGACGCACTGGGACCTGGACGGAGGAACCCCGGACGGCTCGATGCCCCTGTGGGCGGCCTCCCTCCTCCCGGCACTGATCTGGCTGGTGACGGCGGCGGCGGTCACCGTTCCGCTGATGCGGGCCGGCCCGTCGGCGGCACGCCCGTGGATCACCGCGACCCTGCTCCCCACCGGCATCATCCTGGCCGGCGCCCAGGCCGCCGTCGTCCGTGCCAACCTGGACCGCGCGGACTGGCACGAGGCCCGTCAGCCGACCGCGTGGGTCGTCGCGGTCCTCGTACTGGCCGCGCTCGCGGGAGTGGCCGGGTGGCTGGTCGTCACCCGGCGATCCAGCGCCTCGGGCCACGGCGGGACGCCCGGCGGCGACGCCCCCGCGCTGGACCTCCCTACGGGCCGGCGACTGGCGTGGTTCTCCCGGACCGCGAACCCCTGGCTCCAGCTGCTGGCGGCCGTGACCGGCCTGGTAGCCGTGGCCGCGCTCATAGTCCTGGCCGGCGGCCTGGCCTCCCCGGGCGGCCTGTGGACGCTGTTCGCCGGCAGCGCCGTCGTGTCCCTCGCCTGCGCACTGTTCTCCTCGGTGCAGGCGCGCGTCTCGGAGCGCGGTCTGGAGGTGTCCTTCGGCCCCCTCGGCTGGCCCGCTCGGCGCTGGACGCCCGGTGACATCGACACGGCGCGGGCCGAGATCCGCCGGCCCGCCCAGGTCGGCGGCTGGGGCTACCGCCTCAGCGGCCTCGGCACGACGGTGATGCTCCGCGCCGGGGAGTGCCTGGTCGTACGCGGCCGGGGCAGCCGTACGGACTTCGCGGTGAGCGTCGACGACGCGGAACGCGGTGCGGCCCTGCTCAACGCACTGCGCACGGGCCGGAGTTCCTGAGAGCGCGGCTCCCCGCGGCACCGCCCGGAGTGGGTGCCGCACGGAGCCGCGCTCCCGGCGATGCGGTCATCGGCCATGGGCACCACGATCACGGGGCCCAGCCCGCTCCCTGAGCGCCCGTGCGAACGCGTCCGGTGTATCGGCGGAGACGTAGACGGTGTCGACGTCCACGGCGTCGCCGTCGCCGAGTTCCATCGGCACCGGCGGGTCCAGGTGCAGCCGGACGCTGATCGTGCCGCCGAGGGAGCAGGCGACGGCGGCCGGCTCGGCGGGCACCCGGCGCAGGCCGCGGCCGGGGATGGTGCGCAGGCTGAGAGCGGCCGAGCGCACCGCCGGGCGCGGCAGGTCGAGGCTGCCCATGAATCCGGTGTGCAGGACGACCCGGGAGGCGGTGACCGTGTGGGGATTTCGGGTGAGCGCCGCCAGGACGCCGAAGCCGGTGAGGATGAGGGCGAGCTCCAGGAGCGCGTGGAACGGCCGGGCCGGCGGGGGCAGGATCGCGGAGACGAGGAAGGCCACCGGAATCTCGGTGAGCGTCAGGGCCAGAACCATGGTGCGCAGTTCGGCGGAGTGGCGTATCGCCGACGTCCCCGGCCCGTCATGGGCCGGCGGGCGGCGCGTGACGACGGCACGCAGGGACCGGTACAGGATGTGCGCCCGGTGACGCACGGGTGGCTTGGGGATCACCTTCGGCACGGCTCGTCAACCTCCTGGCGGGCTCGTCGGGCGGCCGGGAGGCCCCATGAACGATCCTCGCCGCCGAGATCGCCGGATCCCAGTGACATCCGTCATGGACGGGCCGGGAACGACGGAGCCGCGCGCCCCGGGTCGGGACGCGCGGCTCCGTCTGTCCTGCTCTACGTGCCCTGTCTGGTTGCCCTGTCTGGTTGCCCGGCTCTAGGTCCAGGTGAGCAGGCGCTTGGGCTGTTCGAGGACGGCCGCCACGTCGGCGAGGACCTTGGAGCCGAGTTCGCCGTCGACGAGGCGGTGGTCGAAGCTGAGCGCGAGGGTGGTGACCTGACGGGGTTTCACCTTGCCCTTGTGGACCCAGGGCTGGAGCTTGATCGCGCCGATCGCGAGGATGGCGGACTCGCCGGGGTTGAGGATGGGGGTGCCGGTGTCGACGCCGAAGACGCCGACGTTGGTGATGGTCAC